>CAIJOU010000358.1 GCA_903822375.1 Candidatus Hydrogenedentota bacterium | reverse complement strand
GGAATGCGGAACCACTACGGGCAAATCAATGATTGCGGAAACAAGCCGCTTCAACGGGAACTGCCTGCGCGCCATGAGATAGGCCAGCGGTATCGCCGCCACGGAGAATAGAAGCGTTCCCACAAGCGAGGTCCACAGGGTTAGCACAATGCTGTCGCGCACCTCGGGCTCGCCGGCCGTGCGCGCAACATCGGGAACACTGCTCCCCATCACCATGCCCGCCAAGGGCGCGACAAGAAACAGCAACACCAGCCCCCCCAAGGCGGCAAACGCCAGATTGAGCGGCTCCGTTTCATGGCTGAGTTGTCGAGGAGATTTCACGGCTTTGCTGCAAACCTCTTGAGCGGTTCCGGAATCTGGTCATAGGTCGCTGAGGCCGCAGGCACCACGCCGGGCTGGCCGTTCTTCTGCAGAATTGCCAGGCCCCTGTCCTTTTCCAAAAGAAACGTGACAAAGGCCATGGCGGCCTTGGGATTCGGTGCGTTCCTGGGGATGGTCACGCCGTAGACCATCGGCTCGCCCGCCTGCATCATCTTCGTGCCCGGTTTGTCCCCCGATATCTCCACCGACACCGACCGGTACAAGTCCGCAAATTCGGCCTTCTTCAGGTTGATTTCATCGGGCAACGGCAGCCATTTCAGGCCGTGCTGTTCCGCCACGGACCGGTAAACGAAAATATAGTCGACCGTGCCGGTTTCCAGCAGCGCCAGCAGGTCGGTCTCCTTGGGCCGCAAGAAGCGGGTGTCCTTTTGCAGTAGGCGATCCGTAAGACCGGGGAGCCCGTAGTGCTTCTCCGCCAGCTTCAGCGTCAGTATCGTCCGGTAGCCGCACGGGTCTGCGTTCGGGTCGGAGCGTCCAAAGGATACGTCCTCGCGCATGAGGATCTCCGGCCAGTTCCCCCCCGTAATCTCCCCGGCATGCTTTGCCTTTTCGGTGTAGACAATGGCCATCTCGTTTCCTGCAAACTTGATGTTCCAATCGGCGTGCTTGGGAATCAGAAGGGAGTCTATGACGGCGTAGTCGGCGGAAGCCAAGACGTCGCAGGGCCGGCCAATGTCGGAAACCTTGCGGGCGCATTCCCGGCTGCCCGCCGCCTCGCGAAGAACTTTCACTCCCGGATGTTCCTTCTCAAATGCGTCCGCGACCTCCTTCAGCGGCACTGACAGGCTGCCGGCATGAAACACCATAAGTTCCCCGGACAGTTCCTCGGCGGGAAGCGCCACTGGGAAGAGGCACACAGCCAACACCATGGTCAACAGCCACACGCATTTAGAAGGTCTCATTTGCCCATCCTTCTTGCCCACCTTGCGTAGGCCCGCTTTACGCCCTCTTCCACCTCCTCATGAAACCGTGCATATTCCCTCAGCCATTTTCTGCCATCCTCTGTCAGGCGGCTCTCGCCGCCATCGCTGCCTCCCCGATGACGCTCCAGGAAGGGAATTCCCAGGGCCCGCTCGGCCTTGCGCAAATCCCCCCACGCTTTGCGGTAACTGATCCCCAGGGAATCGGCCGCCGCCTGCAGCGACCCCTTGCGGTTGATCGCGTCCAGCAACTGCCATTTGCCGTGCCCGAACACCCCTTCCCCCGAAAGTGACAGCCACAGTTTGACCCCCGGCTCCATATCCCGCAGAAACGCGGGTTCGACCTTGTTCATTTGAAGCAGCCCAGTTGGCATTGAACGATCTTGATGCCGTTCTGATTGCAAATTGCGCCGACAACACCCACCTCCACCGAATACTTCTCCGCAATCCGGAATGCGGTCGAACAGGGCAGGACCATGTGGCCCTCGCGCTCCGTGGCAGCCGCCTTCACCGCCACCGTCAGTGCTTCATTGGAACTCATGGGATGGCCTCCAGATTTCGTGCGCCGTGGCGCGTCTGCCATGTCATGGCGTCGGTCGGACGAATTAAGACCGCTTCGTTATGTTCCATCGGACATATCGGTATATTCTACCAAGTTCTCAACGCCAGAAAAAGCCCGTCCTTTGCTGCAGCAACAACCGGAGGTGCCGGTTGGACGTTTTTCTCGAAAAACGCTTATAATGGAACCCGCTGTGCTTCTTTGCGCCATCATTTTGGTACCAGGTCTTTACGTCGGAGATGTTTCATGTCTAACGGTTTCACCGGAGTGGTGTTACGAGTCAATCTGACCACGGGAGATGTCACCAAGCAGGAAATGCCGGAGGATTTCTATCGTACCTACATGGGCGGTGGAGCAATGGGCGCCTATTTCCTGCTCTCCGAGACCCCGGGCGACATGGACCCAATGGACCCCGGCAATATTCTGACCATTGCCCCGAGCGTAACCACCGGATGCGCCGTTTCGGGTGTCAGCCGCTGCAGCGCGGTGGCGATTTCGCCCCTGAGCGGTGGGGTGGGCGAAGGACAGGTAGGCGGCCGCATCGGACCAATGATCAAGCGGGCCGGATATGATGCCATTGTCGTTACGGGCCGTGCTGACCGGCTGGTCTACCTGCTGGTGGATGGGGAAAGCGTGGAAATCCGCGACGCTTCAGGCCTTGCGGGCCGAAACGTCAGCGATGTCTGTGAGATTCTGGATGGGGAACTGGCGGAAAAGGGACGGCAAATCAGCGTGATTCAGTGCGGCCCCGCCGGCGAAAAGCTGGTTCGATTTGCCTGTCTGCTGGTCGACCGGAACGACGCCGTCGGCCGGACCGGCATGGGGGCTGTGATGGGCAGCAAGAACCTGCGCGCCATTGCGGTCCGCACGCCGCAGGGGGGTAAGGTGGCTTTCGCCGACCCCGAAGGCGTCAAGAAACTCGGCGCGCTGGGCGCGGAGCGTCTCAAGACGGCCGATTTCCCGTCGACCCTGCAGGCCCACGGTACCCCGGGCATCGTCGGCTTCCAGTCCGGCGCGGGAAACATGGCCACACACAACTACACCAGCGGCTTTCACCCCGACCACATGAATTTGGCCGGCCAGACCTACGATGACAAGATTGGCGCCGGGCACACCACCTGTTACGGATGCGTGGTCGGATGCCGCAAGCGGGTCAAGGCCGAGTCGCCCCACGCCGTGTCCGACAAACTGGGCGGGCCGGAATTTGAGACGCTCAGCACGCTGGGCACAAACCTGGACATCGTGGAAATCACCGCCGTGGCCAAGGCGAACGAACTCTGCAACGAGTACGGTCTCGACACGATTACCATGGGCGCCGTGGCGTCCTATGTATTCGAATCGATGGAGAAGGGATGCATCCCGGCGTCGAAAATGGAAGACCGCACCCTGGGATTCGGCAAGCCCGAAGACCTGTTCTGGCTGATTGACATCATTGCCGGGCGCAAAGGTGCCGGCGATGTGCTCGCCGACGGGTTCCCCGCCTCCGTCGCCCATTTCGGCAAGGAGACCGAACCCTACGCCATTCACTGCAAGGGTCAGGGCCTGCCGGCCCACATGGCCCAGTTCAAGCCCACCCAGGCCATCATGTACGCCGCCGTGCCCATCGGCGGCGACCACATGTCCTGCGAACACGACTGGCTGGCGGTCGGCGGCGACCTGGTCCAGGGTTTGGGCGTCATTGGAAAAGCCACCCGCGCCTCGATGGATCTGCCCAAGGTCCGCCTCACGGCCTACGGCCAGCATCTCTACAGCATGCTCGACACGCTGACCCTGTGCATGTTCTGCTGGGGGCCGGGCAATCTGTTCACCTACCATGAAATCGTGGATCTGGTCCGCTATACCACCGGCTGGGACTGCACCTTCTTTGAACTGATGAAGGTTGGCGAACGCAAGACGAACATGATGCGGCAAATCAACGCGCGGCGTGGTTTTTCAAAGAAGGATGACATCCTGCCGGAACGCCTCTATGAGCCCATGCCCGACGGTCCGACGAAGGGTCTGCACGTGGACCGCGAGATCTTCCCGCAGATGCTCGAACAGTACTACGCAATCATGGGTTGGGATGCGGAGACAGGGAACCCCTCTCCCGGCAAGCTCATGGAACTGGGCCTTGAGTGGGCAATATGAACTCGTAAACGGCAACGTTCGGCATCTGCCCTATTTCAGCCCCAGCGCCTTCCGTTTCTTTTCGGAGGGCACACCCGCCGCATCCCAGCCGCGGACCCGGTAATAGGCGGCCACCATTTTCCTGATAGGCACGTGGGTGCGCGGATCGTTTTCTACCTGGTTCTCTTCTGAAAGCCTTGCGGGCAGCGTGTCGTCGGCGCCCGTGAGGCCCATGCGGATGTTCAGCAGGCGTTCAAGATTGTAGCCGCGCTCACCGATTTCCTTGAGGATGCCCACCGTCATCTTCATGCCTGTTACCGCACCCAGTGCCTTGGTGTAGGGGAACAGCGGCAGATGAATCGGCACGAATCTCGCCGGAAGCCAGTTGAGCAGGTTCACCGACCAGCCGGAATAGGGCAAAATGGCATTCACCAGCTTCGCGATAGGGTTGTCCTGATGCGAGATTAGCCAGCCCGGATAGAACGAAAACAGCGGGAACAGACAGCATCCGGCGGCCGATATGGCCTCCATGAGGTTCTGGTTCAGCACGGTAAGGGCCGCTTTGGAACGGGGGGTCAAGGGGTTCATGTGAAACCCGAGCCCTTCCATGAGGGCCAGGTATCCCGCATTGAGGTGGCACCCGCCGCGGTTCGCCGTGGCATAGCCCAGTCCCTGCCCCACGGCGCCGCGCGGTTCGTAGGCGGCCAGCTCCAACCCCTTGGCGTTTATGGCAAAGTCTTTGCCGCCAAACTTGTCGGCAAGGCGCCGGGTACCCTCGGCAAGCAAGTCGCCGTTCCCCCGCCGGTATGCAATGTCTTCAATCACCTGGTCCAGGTTCTCGGTCTGACCAAAATGGAGACCGCTGTCCCACATCCCCTTTTCCTGAAGCTCCATCGCAAAACCGATGGTGCCGCCGGCACTGATGGTGTCCATGCCCAGTTCGTCCATCAGATAGTTCCACCGGAGTATCTTCATCAGGTCGTTGTTCTCAAGGTTGGGCCCAAGCAGGCCGAGCGTTTCCAGTTCCGGCCCCTTGACCTTCTTGCCGTCGAATTCCACCAACCGCCCGCATTTGATCGGACAGGTGGTGCACCCGATATTCTTCACCAGGTGCTTCTCGGCAAGGGTCTGCCCCGACAACATGTCAAAGTCATCGAACTGGCCCCGCTTATAATTGCGCGTGGCCAGAATTCTTCCCTTTTGCATCAGCCGCAGCAGGAAACCAGTCCCGTACTTCGGCAGCGCCTCGCCCGTCAGCGGATGCCCCTGAAGCATCTTGATCCAACTGCCGTAAATCTTCTTCATCTTCTCGCGGTTGCTAACTTCGATTTTTACGTTGCCGGAGGCCGTGACCGCCTTCAGGTTCTTGGAGCCCATGACAGCGCCCAGACCGGCGCGTCCCGCCGTCCGGTCACCGCTGAAGATACACGCATAGCGCACCATGTGCTCGCCGGCCGGCCCGATGACGATCTTGCCCTCCTTGCCCAGCAACTCCTGCGTCTCCCCCGTCAGCTTCCCCCAAAGGTCAGAGGCGTCGTGGAAGATAACCTCGTCCCCCTTGATTTCAATCCAAACCGGCGTCTCCGATTTCCCCGTAATCACCAGGGCATCGTAGCCCGCCCGTTTCAGGGAGAGACCAAAATTGCCGCCGCAATTGGACGAGGCGCATATGTTGGTCAACGGTGAGATAGCCGAAACGTTGAAACGGCTGGACGACGGCGCGCCCGTCGCTGACAACGGTCCCGTGGAGACGACCAGGCAGTTCTCCGGCGACAAGCCGTCCGTCCCCGGTTGAATGGTGTCATAGAGAATCTTGGCGGCCATGATCTTTCCGCCCAGATAAAGCGCCCGGTCGCCGTCCGTCCAGGGGTACTCGCCCACTTCCCTGGTGGAAAGGTCTATCGTCATTACTTTCCCGGCATATCCGCCAAGTTTCGTGGCCATTCTTGCACTCCTGGTCCGGAACGGTTCTAAGAGATGGCGTGCTTCATCCGACGCCCTTCTTCTTGTTGCGGCCCAGTATAGCAAAACAGTCTTCGAAGCGTTATGTTCGTTTATGCCGGTCGCAAATCCAAACTGCGGGCGCAACGGCTTGTCCGGGGAAGATTCCCGGCGGAGTCGGGCAACCTGAACGTCCTGCTTATTGGGCACAATATCCGCTTTCCCCGCTCTTCCTGACGCCACGGTGTAACGCTGCGGGGAACTGCGAGAAAGGTTGACCTTTGGGGTAAGGGCGGGTATTGTTGCCAGAATGAACGGGATGACTGGTCTTCCAATGGAGCGTTTCCGCACAGGGGAACCGGGCTCCCGCGCTGTTTAACAATGCTTCGGTGTATCCTATTACGGCGGAGTAACCCATGTATCCGAGCAGAGCTGGCTGGCAAACGGGAGTTTTTCTGATCGTCAGTATCATGTTCCTTCGCGGCACTACCGCCGAGGAGATTCCGGCCGTCCCCGCGCAGTCCGGCGCGGTGGACGCCCTGTCGTTTCCAGGCGTCAAGGGTGATGGAAACCATGACGACACCGAGGGAATTCAGGCCGCACTGAACACGCGCGCCGGGACGGTTCATCTGCCTTCACCCCCTGCACGCTATTTGATCAGCAAGGCGCTCGTTGTGTATTCCGGGCAGACGATCCTGATGGACCGGAATGCGGTCATTCGCCTTGCCGACAAGGCCGACTCGCTCATGTTGACCAACGACAGCCGGTCCGGCGTGGACCGCGGCATTAGGGTCCAGGGCGGCATCTGGGACGGGAACAACGCCAACCAAACCCCCCATGATTTCTCGCCGCAGGTCGCCTACGATCCGGCGCGTTTTCTGGGTGTGCTTATCCGATTCAACAACGTCAAGAACCTGCGCATCGCGGACCTGACCCTGAAGGACCCCGAATCGTTCGCGGTGCAACTCGGAAACGTCGAGCAGTTCACGGTTGAGAACGTCGATTTCGACTACAACCTTCTGCGTCCGAACATGGACGGAATTCACCTCAACGGGAATTGCCGGCATGGACGCATAGCCCATCTCAAGGGGACCACCAACGATGACATGGTGGCGTTGAATGCGGACGACGGAAGCATTGCCGAGATGGCGCGCGGGCCGATTACCGACATCCAGGTGGACGGCCTTTTCAGCGACAATGGGTACACGGCCGTGCGTCTGCTGTCGGCGGGTTCCCCCATAAGCCGCGTGCGCCTGTCGAATATCGTCGGCACCTACCGCTACAACGTGGTTTCCTTCACCCACCATGATGTGCACCCCGGGGCGCCGAGTGTGTTTGAGAGCATCCTCATAGACGGTGTCTTCTGTTCGAAGCCCGGCAAGCCGTTGGCCAACCCGCTTCCAAGCGACGCGTGGGGGTGCGCCAATGCCCCGCTGATTTGGGTTGCGCCGGGAGTGGTGGTGAAGAGCCTGACAATTCAAAATCTTGAACGTGTCGAACGGCGGCCCGGAGCGCCGGACACAATCGTGACGGACGCCAAGGCCACTGTTGAGAATCTGCACATCAGCGACGCGCATCTCGTCAATGCGACGGAAAGTGCTGTCTCCCTGGTCCGGAATTCCGGCACGACAGGCGTCCTGAATATGACCGACGCTTCTGGAGTGGCAGAGTCGGGCGCCCCGCGGGGTTGCCTGCTCCACAATCTCGGAACCATCGGCGAGAGGAATCTGAGCAATGTTTCGGCAACCAACATGGCTGTCTATTCGGAAGGGCCGTGACAGATCACTGCGGAGTTTCAAGAATTAGACAAGTGGGACCGTTTCCGCAAGTCCTTGCCCGCCGATATGAGAGCGTCTTCGGCAATCACAACCGCGTTCAGTTCCGCCAACATGCCGGCAGAATCTGGGAAGAACGTTAAGGCCCGGTCAGAACCCAGTGAAATCGAACACAGCCGGAAATGCCCTGTTTATGGGATGCTTGGACGGATACTTGAGATAATCAACATGGCCGTCCATGAAAAGCACGTTCGCACCTCCCGGCAGGTGATTGAATGAGGAGGGGTTCATCCTCACCAAGTCCCACTCCACAGCTATATCACTTTGGGCCCTGTTTGAAGCCGATGGATTGTTGATGTCCGTGATGAAGAACCTCTCGATGCCTTCACGCAAACGGTAGGCGGTCATCTCGCGAGGTTGGCTCACATGCTTGACGCTCAGGTCGTGGTCCACTTTTTCGGAAGCTGCCGCACGACTGCCCACGGACGTCATGAAAACACTGATCAGGCTGTTCGGATCTGACATCTCCATTATGCCCGGGTCAATGTATGTGCCGATCAGGTTTTGAATGCCGACCGGCATGCCCGGGTCATTCGGGTCCCTGCCGTCGACCATATAGTAGGACTCGCTGAAGGTCCATCCCAGATACATGTAGGAGGTGTCGTCAACCCGGCACGGGCAAAACGGTCTTTTCGGGTCATTCCCGCAATTCCAGGCACCCGCACCGTATCGGGTAGGGCCGTCGGAATCAGACGGACAGACATTGACGGCAAGGTCGGTCAGGTATTCGGGATACAACGAGTCGCCCTGCCAAATCGTACTCAGGCTGGTGAAGTCCAAGAAACGGTCGCAGTTGTCCCCGTCGGCGTACTTGAACGGCGGGAATTTCTGACTGTTTCCCTCATTGGCGTACATCTTGAGCGACAGCCCCATCTGTTTCAGGTTGTTCGCGCACGACGACCGCCGGGCCGCTTCCCGGGCACGGGCCAGGGCTGGCAACAGGATGGCAGCCAGAATGCCTATGATTGCGATGACTACGAGCAATTCAATGAGTGTGAATCCTTTGGCGCGCCTCATAGCTTGTTCTCCTACTTGGTGGAAGGCAGAAAGAGCATTTCAGAACACCTCGTCCGAAGTATGAACCCGGTGTTTTTCACCGTGAACACTCTTGAACCAATGAACCGGTTGGGGCATGCCCAGCGCGACGGCATGACCGGGACGGCGCACGAGGGATGCGAAGGCCCCCCGGCGCTTTTCAATTGCTGCCGTTTCAGCTCGCCGAACCGCGCACTGCAAGCCCTTCCGCTCCTACAGGGCAGGACCCTCGGGGGTACGGCACCCGGGAACAGGCAGCGCATCCTCCATTTCCCTATTCAACCTCCATTGCGGGCATGACAGGCTTCAGGCTGGCCCTTTTCGGCCGGACCCTGAGGCCAAAAAACAGCCGCAGGAGCGACAGTCGACGCACGACGAATTCGCACAGCAAGACCGTCAGGATAAGCGACGGGATGCTTATCAGCAGGTATTTTGTCAGTATGGTCGCCTTCATCTGAACGACATAATAGGCAACAGTAATGATTGTCACATGGTGAAGGATGTAGAAAGGCAGCACAAGTCCGGCCGCAGCCGCCCAAATACGGTGCCGGAATTCCAATTTGAGCATTCCCATACCCAGGAAGAACAGAACCCAGCAGCACGTGTTGAAACTGACCAACCCCTGATAAAGCACATAGCCGACAGAATATGAGGGAGACAACTCCCAAGTTTCCACGTAGCCCAGGAAGAACAGCAGGCCCATCGCCGCAAAGGACGACATTCCCATGACCAGCACCGGAACGACGCGGCCCGCGATAGCCTGCTCCAAGCGGGTGCCCGCGGTGAGAAAGTAACCAAAAACAAAAAAGAGCAGCCAGCACACATAGTTGGACCACCCCTCGTGGCCCGGATACTTCGCATGCAATACCATCTGTGCCGCGGCGACAGGCGCAACGAACAGGAAGAACCCCCACCATTTTTCAAGCGCCTTCACGACAGTGGTCACCGTGCGCTGCCCCGCGCCGCTCCTTAAGAAGAGGAACAACGGCAACGCTATCAGGGAGTACTGCAGCAGGAAGCGCAAAAACCAAAAATGGAACGTCTCATAGTTAATACTCAGGCGCCAGTCAATATGCAGTCCACTGTAGAACCATTGATAGAAACCCAGCATGGACCCGCTGAACTTACCCCTCTGCAGGGACTCAAAATACAACTGAAAGGGAACAAGAACCGCAAGTCCCGCAACGTACGGAATCCCAAGGCGAAGAAGGCGTTCCTTGACGAACTGCCCCGCACTTCTGTTCCGCAGTGAAAGCCCGGTGCTTGCGCCGCTCACGAGAAAGAACAGCTGCAGGACCCATTGATAGCAGAAGCCGATGCTGACCGCGGCGGCGAAACTGCTTTCGTCATTTGAGATGTGCCAGCGGTCCTCCGCAATAAACGGCATCGCACAGTGCACGAGGAAGACCATCAGAATCAGAAAAACCCGCAGGTTGTCGAGATAAACGCGCCTTTGCAGGTCTGGAAGACTCGCTTCTTTTCCCATGTGAAGGCACCTCCAGGAAGTCAAGAGTTAGTCCAGTGCCGTACCGTTGTCTGTTGTTGGCCGCAGTCCGCAACTTAGCAAAGACGGCCCCCGCCGCGCACCGCTTTCAAGAATGCCCCCTTCTTCTCGTCCCCGTGACCATGCAACACCAGTTGCCTCCTGTGCGGTCTTCCCCAGATGTGATTCCATCGTCGCACCTCTCACCCTGAAAAGAGATTCGTTCCAAGATCCCTTTTGACCTTTCGTTATGATAACATGGCTGATAAACAAAGACAATAGTATGAACAGTGCGCAAGATCGGTCTTGGTCGTGGACAATGACCATCACGTCCGACTATTATGAAACGGGTGTTCTTGTGGTGAAATCGTTCTGTGGGTGAGCGGGAATGATAAGCCTAAATCTGGGACGGCTAATTTGGAACAATGCGCTGCGCAACAAGCGGCGCACCGGTCTGACCGTATTGAGCATCGGTTTTTCGCTGTTTCTCCTGATGGCGCTGCTGACGTTCATGGACGCGCTGTTTCATCCCTCGTCTCAGGCCGAAGCGGCGGCGCGCCTCATCGTCACGCGGTCCACCGCCGTGTTGGACATGATGCCCCTCGCGTATCTCGACAAGATCCGCCAGGTGCCCAATGTCCAATACGCCGCGCCCCTTCAATGGTGCAACGCCATGTACAAGGAACCCAAGTACCAGTTTGCCAATTTCGCGACCGATCCCCGGTACATCTGGAGCATTTACACGGAGGCCAGAATCAGCCCCCAGGCAAAGGCCGCCTTCATCGCGGACCGGCGCGGCGCCGTCGCCGGAAAAGACCTCGTCGACCAGTTTGGATGGCACATCGGTGACCACATCACGCTCATAGGGACCATCTTTCCCGTGGATCTCGAAGTTACCATCGTTGGCACTTTCGAGGCCCCCGCGTACCAGAACATGCTCTACTTCCGCAACGACTATCTCGAAGAGTCCCTCGGCAATCCCGGCATGCTCGGTGCCATCGCCGTGCGGGCAAAATCGCCCGCGGTCGCACCCGAAGTTGCGCAGACCATCGACAAGATGTTTCGCAACTCACCCGCCGAGACCAAAACCGCCAGCGAAAAGGCCTTCGTCCTCGGCTTTGTGGCCATGCTGGGCAACATACAGCTTATCATCGGCTCCGTGGCCAGCGTGGCCGTGTTCACCATGCTGCTTGTGTCGATCAGCACCATGGCCATGACGGTGCGCGAGCGCCTGCGCGAAGTGGCCATCCTCAAAGCGGTCGGGTACCCGCGCAACGCCGTGCTGTTCATGGTGGTCGCGGAGGCGGTTCTGGTATCGATGATGGGCGTGGCGCTCGGCATAGGCGTGGGCGAACTGCTGCGTTTTGCCGACCTGGAGAACACCACGGAAGGTTTCATAACGGGCTACCACCCGACCCTGTTGATGTACGCGCTTACCGTGGGCACCGGAGCGCTCATCGGCCTCATATCCGGTTTCATTCCGGCATGGCAGGCCGCCAATATGACCGTGATGGGCGCCATGCGGCGACTGGACTGACCATGCTTATCCCGCTCAAATACAACATCCTTCACCTGGCCGCGCACTGGAAGAGCACGGCCACCACGGCGGTCACCTTCGGACTGGTCGTCGCGACATTCGTCATCATCCTCTCTCTCGCCCAGGGAATAGAACGCTCTCTTAGAACCACCGGCAACCCGCTCAATGTGATCATCATGCGTTCCGGTGTGCAGGCGGACAGCCAGAGCAAAATAAGCCTCGACCAGTTCCAGATCGCCCAAAACGCCGCCGGCATAACCCGTGACGCATCGGGCGCGCCGCTCGTTGCGCCCGAAGTGCTCGCGCTGGTCAACAAGCCGCGCAACAGCGGCAAGAGTTCCAACATCCAAGTGCGCGGCGTTCACCCCAATTC
>CAIJOU010000357.1 GCA_903822375.1 Candidatus Hydrogenedentota bacterium | reverse complement strand
GCCGGCCTCGACGAAGCCGGCGCTTCCTTCAGGGGCGCGGGTCACCCGATAGGACGCCACGGTATAGGCGGCCGCCCCGTCCCACTCGACCGTAACGCCGCCGCGGTTGGCGAAGGCGCGCGGGGTCACCGTCTCCGTCACAGGCTTGTCGGGCATGATGAATTTGGCCGGATCTGATTTGTTGATTACCTGGCCCTCGCGCACGGCCTCCACCATGTACTCGGTTTCCAACTGCATTGGAACGTCGGCAAAGAACGGCACGGCTGTGTTGCCCGCAAACTCACCGTTGCGATAGACGCGGAAGAAATCAGCCTCGGGCATCTTTCCCCACATCAATTGCACCGCGGCCGTCCTGCCCTCGCGCACCGTCAACCCAAAAGCTTTGGCGGCTGCGGGAGCCTCTTCCTTCAACTTGCGTATGGGCGCAAAGGAAGGAGAAACATCGGCCATTACGGTGACGGCGCGGTCGATCGCGCCGTTTTCCTGCGCGGGGTCGGGGGAGAGGGACAGGCGCAGGAGCACGCCCGGACTGTGCATGGCGGCGCCGGGGATGGTGGCCCGCTTTACCCAGCCTTTCGCCAGGGCACACTTGACGGTGTTCCATTCCTTGTTGCCGAAACTGCGGTAATGCACCCACGCATCGCCGCCGCCGAGCACATAGGGCTGAAGCACGAGGTCGGCATTGTCGGGTGAGGAGGCAACCAAACGCGGCAGGATGACGGCCGGTGCGGTCGTCCATGCGGGCGCGGGCGGATCAGACTCCGGCTCTCCCAGCACGCTGCCCGCCGCATTCCACAGTCGCCGCCAGTCCGCCGCCGCCTTGGTGTTCACCGTCGCCAGCACGCCGTATTCACCGCGCGTGGTGACGCGCGTTGCATAGGTGCGCATGGCCTTGGCCAGAAGGCCCGAACCGAGCAGTTCGCGGGCCGCCGAGGCGGCCTGCTTTGCCTGTTCGGCATCGGGCGCGCCCTTGGCTTTGGAAATCAGTTCGCCCGCTTTCACCGCCGCGACTTCGGCGTCGTAGTACGCCAGCGTCCAGTCGATCGCGCCCAGCAGCCATGCGAGCCGCTCGCGTCCGTTGTGGGTTTCCGGCGTCACCGCGGCGGCACGGTCGCGCAGCGCGCTGAGCTGTTCCACTTTCCTGGGATCGCCCGGTCCCCAGGAGAAGGGGGCGCACTCATTTTGCCCGCCGCCGCCCATCCAGCGATAACCCAGCGCGTCCAATTCGCGGTGTATGTCCGCCATCGCGGTGGCGGATGCGGGGCCGTAGCCCTGCAGGGCGAGGTCCTGATAGAAGCTTTCGGTGGTCAGCGCGGGGTTCCACGCAAACGACGTGACAAAGCCGAAATTCTCCTCCACGTCGCGCGTGCGCCAGTGGATGCCGAGCACGCCCTGGCTTTGCCCCTGAAGGATATCGCGCATCATCTTGTCATAGATGTGCACGGCGGCCTGGGGATGCCACTGATCACCGTCGCACTCCAGCCACGGGATGGGCCAGCGCTGCCGGTCTGACGGGAGCGTGCGGTAGACCGAATCCACCGTGGGCCGTGCCGAGATGAAGTCAAGCGACGAAAACACGACGTCTTTCGGAAGGATTTTGTCGAGTCCGGCGTAGTATTCGGCGGACAGCAGCCGATCCTCTCCCCCCCAACCGGAGATTACCAGTGTGGGTGCCTGTTCGCGCCGGGACAGGGCGCGCAGCGCCAGCCAGGAGAACTGCTCAAGCCGCGCGCCCTCATTGGCGCGGGCGCACTTGCCCGCCTCGGTGTCCTGAAAGAAAGGCCTCGCGCCGTCGGTGCGCTCCACAACACGCTTGAACGCGAGGCGCCTCTCCATGCCGTAGAATTGAATCGGGCTTTCCGGGACGGCCGTTCCCGGCGTAACAGGCTGCGTGGACGGCCCGGCGAATCCCTGGGCGCCCTGCGCTTCCGCCTGCCAGAGGAAGATGTACTCCAGCATGGGGTAGTAGTCCAGCACGGCATTGAAGCGCTTGATAAAGCGCTCGCACACGTCCGGCTGTGTCGGGTCGCCGGTGATTTCAAAGCCGAGCGCGGGATGCACGCCGCGCTTGCGCGCGTAGCTGAACGTGTCGCGCAGGATGGCCTTTTCCCGGCGCACGGCATCGTCGACCCCGCGTCCCTCGACGGTTGATGCCGCGCCGAAGTAGGGGTCGAGATAGAGCTTGTCGGTGCCAAAGGCGAACTGGTCCACCCGTGTGCCCGAGGTGCCCCAGGTGGGGCTGCCCGTGTTGAGCAGCGGCGCACCCTCCTTCATCTTCCCGTTCTCCTCGTAGGCCGCGAAAGGCTCGGCATCATAGGTGTGGAAGGTCAGGAAGTTTGCGCCCGAACGGATAAGCTGGTCCACGAAGGCGCGGTGATCAATGGGGTCCCACGCCGTGGGGCTGTTGAAGAAGTTGTACCAGGGCAGCACGCCGCGCACCGAGAACACGGGGGCGCCGTTGATGGGACCGGAACCGGGCAGTTCTTCCGGCAGCGCCGCGGGCACACTCTCGCTGCCCAGATAGAAGCGGTAACCGAGCGCGCGGAGCAGTCCATACACGCCGTTGACCAAGCCCTGCGGGGTGCCTCCGTAAACGGTCACAGTGTACATGCCGGCCCTTTGCCCAGACGTAATGCGGTAGGCCTCGCCCTGGATGGATTCATCCCGGTCCAGCAACACCGCCGGAACCGGGGCGGTCTCCCAGTTGCCGCGCGACATTACCTTGACGTCGGTGTCGGTCACCTGGCCCAGATAGCGGGCCAAGTCCACCGTCGCCAGCCGCTCCATGTCGACCTGTGTGCCCGTGACGATGGTGCCCCAAGGCGCGGCCGCGGCCGCAGTGGCGGCGAGTGCGAGGGCGGAACAAAGGTACAGCAATGTGCGCATGATCTTGAGACTCCTTGGAATTGCAGCGCCTTGGCGGAAAGAAAAAGAATCACGCCCGAGTTTGGGGACGCTTCAGCAAATTGTTTTTTATCCAGCCGAAATTCAGGATGACATGCAGCGCGATGCCGGTTACGGGCAGAATGCCGCCGCCCTCGTGCACGGTTTCGAACACCTTTGCCGGGAGATGGTCGCTGAGCAGTCCCGTGGCGGCCTGCGAGCATACCAGCAGGCCGATGAACGGGTTTAGAATGCGCAGGGCGGTGTTCTTCACTGGGCTTCTCCGTCGGGTTTGAGCAAATGCACGCGGAACGCGGCAACCGGCTTGTCTGCCGTGCCAGGATTGCCCTGAATGCGTATCCAGAACTCAGTTCCGGGTTCCGTCGGCAGGCTGCCTGTCTTCAATATGCAGGACAACTGTGCACGTTCCCCCGGCTTCACTTCCACCTTGCCATCCATGGTTTCAACGTGCCATCCGTTCGGGAGTTCAAACAGGGGTGCCGCGCCGTGCACTGTTTTGTTGGAAAAATTGTACACCCACACAACAAGGGGAGTCTCTGTGTCGGGCGGCAGCACATAACCGAACTCTTCGGTCCATTCCGGTTTGAACAGGCGCAGCTCGGCGCGCGGCAGGTCGGCCTGGAGCACCACCGGGCAGGGTGCGCCCCCGCGCTTCTCGCCGCAGGGCACGGGCGTCAGCGGCAACCTGTCCGCGGCGCCCGGCGGCAGTTCTTCAAACGCGGGCGCGCCCGTCAGTTCCCCGGGTGTCCCGGCATCGCGGCCGAGAAAATCCGTATACTTGCCCGTGGGCATGCCGTCGAACCGCGGCATTGCGGCGCGCATGGTACCGCGCGTTTCCCACTCGCCGCTATTCTCGACCCATTTCACGAGCAGGTCGTGTTTCTTGCCCCGAAACGCAACAATTCGCGCGCCGGGCGTGTCTTTCAGGGACATGCTGCCGATGCAATGCATGCCGTTTAGGGCGCGGCCCACCGCCGCCAGGGCGACATAGCCCGGACGGGGCGTCATGTCCAGACGCAACAGGCCGAACTGCACGGTTGTCTCCATGTACTGGCCAAGGATGAAATGGTAGTGGCGCGATGCGCCTGCGGCAAGGCTGTCCGCGTAGGACTGCACGATGAACTGCGCTTTGAGCACTGCGAGGTGCGGGTCAAGTTCACCGCCGACCGCGTCCTTCGCCGCATGGACGCCGCGGTCCGATTCGGTCACCCAGATGGGCCGGCCCGAGGCGGCGTCCCGGGCGTTCCGCCACAAGTCCATGTAGCCCATGTTCCAGTCGTAAGAGTGGACACTGTAGGCATCGAAATAGGGCCATGTCTCATTCGAGAGGACCACGTGCGCCAGTGAGGGCGTGTTTATGCCCGCGATCGGCTGCCAACTGACAGTGATGCGGGAATCACCCTCCTTGAAGCCCAGATAGGCCGCTTTTTGCCACGCGCACATGAGATGGGACGGCCATTTGCCGAAACTGCCGCAGTTGCCCTCGTTCCACGGTTCCCAAGCCTGGACGGAACCGTGAAAGCGCTTTGCCAGCACCCTGCAGAACTCGCGGGTCTCACGAAGGTCCGGCAGTATCCGGTCCTGTCCGTGTTCTTCCTTTGGCCGTACCCATTTCGGCAGGTCGTGAAACACCTGCAACACATCCATGCCCGAGTCATGCTGCAGTTTCGCCATGCGGTCATATTTTGTGGGGGATGCATACTCTCCGGGCGCGGTTTCAATCTCGCGCCAGCGCAGGCGGTCGCGCACCCAGCCCACGCCGGTTCGTGCGGCAATTTCCGTCATTCGCTTGTGATCATTTTCAGTGTCCGGGGGCGTCCACGACAGCGCGACGTCCACGGCGGCGGGCGAGTCCTTGTCTGCATGCTTTGGCATGGGGGGGAGCAGCGCCGCGGTTGTCCAGCCAAGAGCCGCGTCGGAGGCATCAAGGAAGTCAATGCGGTACCAGCCCAATCCCAGTTTGTCGAGAGCGAGCTTGTCCGTTGCCGCGCCCGATGCGACAACCCTGCCCGAATCGTCCCGCGCCTCAAAGCGCACGGCTTTTCCCAATGCGCCGGGCGGCACATGAAGGGTCTTGGCCTCTTGCGGAAGAAAGATATTGACCCGCGCGGCGCCCGAAGGCGTTTGCGAAAGGTCATAGTACAACGGCGGCGCGTCGGGAAACGCCGTGTTTTCGGCCTTTGAAAAAGGATGATAAAGAACGCAGACCACCGTGAGGAGCATTAAACTCGGTCGGTTCATAAAGACGCCCTCCAAGGCCAGGGACCGCAGTCGTTCAATTATGGAGTGCGTGCGGCCATGCCGCCGTTTTCCTTCCCGCAGGCCATGCCTGCAGGATCGCCGTGGCATGGCTACAGGACTCCATAAAAGGCCGCGCCCTACGCCCTCATATCCGGCAGTCGTCGGCTTCCCATTCCTTGATCATCTTCTTGATAGTGTTCCGGTCCTGGATGTTTCCGTCGAGGACTTTGCGCATGAGCGGCGGCAGTTCCTCATCGCCGGCGAAGCGCAGGGCGATCAACTGTGACATGGTCAGGCCGTTGATCTCCCAGTGCCGGTCTACCGGCAGCAGTTTCTGCAGGCGCAGGCGCATTTCGAGGCGTATGATGCGGTCCTGCATCTTGAGCGAGTACTGGCGTATTTTGTAGGTCATCACGAAGTTGGCCAGCACGAGCATGAACAGGGCCAAGCCGAAGAGCAGGGGGGCGTGCCGGTGGAAGACCGCCGCCGCAGCAGCCAGCAGGCCTGCGCACAGCAGCAGGGGCCAAACGAGAGTGATCGTGTAGTCCAAAGACCTGTGGTTCCCGTAGTTCTGCGCGGTTCTCGGGTTCATGGGCATCTCCTGTTGGTGATATCAGTTCTCAAGGAACAGTTTCCACGGTTGCTCTATGACCTCGACGAGCCAGCGCAGGAAACGCGCGGCGTCGGCGCCGTCAATGAGGCGGTGGTCATAGGACAGGCTCAACGGCAGTATAAGCCGGGGGGTGAACTGGCCATGGCCCCATACCGGCTCGATTTGCGACCGGGACATGCCGAGGACGGCCACCTCGGGCGCGTTGATGATGGGGGTGAATCCGTACCCGCCCAGCCCGCCCAGGTTGCTGACGGTGAAGGTGCCGCCCTGCATGTCGTCCAGTGTGAGCCTGCGGTCGCGCGCCTTCTTCGCCATTTCGGGCAGTTCCACGGAGATTTCCGTGATGCTCTTCTTGTCCACATCGCGCAGCACGGGCACGAGCAGGCCGTTTGGCGTGTCCACGGCGACTCCGATGTGGTAGTACTTCTTCAGCAGCACACGGTGCCCCTGCATGTCCACGGACGCGTTGAATTTTGGAAAATGCTTGAGCGCCTCGGCCAGTGCCTTGAGCACGAAGCTGGTGATGGTGAGCTTGCCGCCCCCGGCCTCAACCTTCTTTGCCGATTTCAGGCGCTGTTCCTCAAGCGCCGTGATGTCGGCCTTTTCAAAGTGCGTGACG
>CAIJOU010000356.1 GCA_903822375.1 Candidatus Hydrogenedentota bacterium | reverse complement strand
CCGGGCCGCCCCCACGGGGCAGTCCGGCGTGTTTGTTTGTGCTTTGCCCCCGGCCTCGTTTACCCTGTTGCCCAAGAACAGGGGCGAGACACGCCACAACAACGGTGGAAGACCCATGCCGACACGCACTTGGACAGTATTTACCGCGGTTTTGGCTCTGCTGCTGCCGCTTTTCGCACAGGCGCAGGACCCCATCTCACTGGCCCGCGAGAAGATTGACCGTTATAAACTGGCGGCGAAAGCCGCCGCCGCGCCGCCCATGGCTCCCGTGGCGCGGCACGAAGCGCCCGACCGAAATGACCTGTTGGACGCGTTTGGGCTGTTCCAAAGCATCGGTGCCGACGAGACCAAGGACCCCAAAGTGCGCGTCGAGTACACGGAACTGCTGGGCCTGCTCAGCTACTATGACCTGGCGGCGGCGCAATTGGAGCGCGCGGCGGGCGAAAAACCAAAGGAGGCCGCGCTGTGGCGGGAGGCGGGGGCTTCCCGGGTCGCTTCGGGTCCTGCGGGCGATGAACGGGCGATGGAGGATTTGGAGAAATCCCTGAGTCTTGACCCAGACTCTGAAGGCGCGGCGGATGCATGGTATCTGACCGCGCGGGTGCAGCACCGGGCCGGGCAGTATGAAGCGGCGGAAAAGTCGTATGCGGAGGCGCTCAAGCGCAAGGCCGGCCACACGCAGGCGCTGATTGGCAAGGCGGCGCTGGACACGCGTGCCGGCAGGATGGTGGATGCGTCGGCGGCGCTGGACGCGCTGGGCAAGGCGGCGCAGCCATTTGACGTCGACACGCGTATCCTGCTGCGCAAGGCCCTGGCGGACTTTCAGGCCGCGGGCGGCAAGGTGCCGGAAGATGCGGCGGCACAGGCCGCCATGTCCAAGCTGCTCTACCGCGCCGCGCGCGTGCCCGATGCCATCGCCGCCGCCCGCAAAGCCGTCGACCTGAAGCCGGACGACGTGGACACGCTCAACTTCCTCGCCGTGATGCTGCTGCAGGCGGGAAGAGCGGACGAGGCCAAGACGGTGTACGAAAAGTCGCTCGCAGTGCGCCCCGATCAGCCGAATGTGACCGAAGTGCTCAAACAACTTGGCGGGCAACAGGGGCGGTGACGGATTCCGTGACAGCCCGTGAGCACACACTGCCGTCTGAAGCGGAAGTCCGTTTTGTCTCGATTGACCAGTGCCGGGGCTTCATTATCCTGTGGATGCTGTTTGGGAATTTCGTGGGCCATCTTTCCTTCATGCCCTGGATACTCCAGCATCACCGGACCGGATTGAGCCTTTCGGAGACGGTGGCGCCCATCTTCTTTTTCCTGGTGGGCATGGGTTTCCGCATTTCATTTATGCGCCGCATGGAAAAGTTCGGGATTGCCGCCGCGCGGCGTGCCGCGGTGAAACGTTACGTGTTGATCTTCTGCGTGGGGCTTCCCGTGTACTACGGCCATTGGTGGGACGCCCTGACCCACATCGGCATGAGCGGCCTGCTCGTCCTGCCCTTCATCCACCGCAGTCCGGGCGTGCGGGTCGCAGCAGCCATCGGCTACCTGGCGCTGTACCAGGTGCTGTTTCTGTACACGCCCTACGGGCATTGGGCCATGAACACGGAAACGGGTCAAAACGGCGGGCCGCTGGCCGCATTGAGCTGGGGGTTCATCCTGATCGTGGGGACTTTGGCGTGGGACATGATCCAGACGCGCACACCGGACCGGATCATGCGCGATTTTCTCGTGTTCAGCTTTGCATTCATGATCGGCGGCTGGCTGCTTTCCCTGCCGTGGCCGGGGCTCAAGGACGCATGGGAGTTCACGCGGTTTGGCATGTCCGCCCCGCTTCCCGTCTACGCGACGGGTGTGGCCTTTGCCACCTACAACCTGTTCTTCATGTTTTGTGAGCGGCACGGAATACGGTTTCCGATGCTCACGCCCATCGGCCGGAACCCGCTTATCGTCTATGCCGTGCTCGGGATTCTTATGGGCATCAGCAAACTGGCCATCTCGCAATGGGGAGAACCGGCACCCCTGCCTGCGGCGCTGGTTTTTATCGGTCAGGCATTTGTCATGTATGCCGTGGCGTTGTTTCTTGAACGCCGGCAGATTATGTTCCGCTTTTGAGGAGGCTGTCGGGCTCGAAAACGCGCCGGGCTGAATGCCGGCAGGGCTGCAGTGCAGCTCTGCCGGAGGAGTAAAGCATGCGAAAGAAGAAAGTATTGTGGCTGCTGATCGTCTGTATTCTTGCAGTCCTGGGTTGGCGATACGGTTGGACGGCCGCGGGCCTTGTGTTTGGACTGCTGGTTGCCGCGTTGGCGGCGCTGTTTGCCGGACAGTGGCTGATGGCCGGGCTGGGTATGGGCAGGCTCCGCCAATTGCGGACAGCATATGGATTGGACGTCTTGGCGGCCGACCTCATCCGCCGCGAAGGCGACGCGGACACCTTCCGCTTTGTCGTGCTCGGCGACACGCGCAACGTGGTCAGGATTGCGCGGGAAGTATACGGACGCGCGTCGGACGAGCAACCCGCGATGATCTTCCACACCGGCGACATCGTGCGCCACGGCACGCCGACGGAACTGCTGCGCAACCACGTTGAACTCCTCGAAATCACCGACCCGGCGCCGATGTTCTGCGTGCCCGGCAACCACGAACGGGGCGTGCGCCGCGACTTCGCGGGATTCCGCGCGCTCTACGGCGATGACAAGTTTTCCTTCGACTTCGGCGGTTGCCGTTTTGTCGGGTTCAACAACTGCACGAAGGGCCGCGGCAGTGTGCGCGAAGACGATCTTGGCTGGCTGGACACGGAACTCGGCAGGCCCGGCGTGCGGCACAAGTACGTGTTCATGCACATTCCGCCCGCCTTTTTCGAAGCCACCTTCGTGTCCGACACCCGTCGGCGCGGGTTTACCAAGAATGCCGACGCGTTTCACGCGATGATGCAGAAGCACGGTGTTGATGAGGTGTTCATGGCCCACATTCACGGCTACGCCAGCACGGTGATGGACGGGGTGCGCTACACGCTCACCGCCGGCGGCGGCGCGCCCCTGAGCGGAAGACTGGCAAAGGCGGGGCGGGCGTACAACTACGTCGTTTTGCGCGTGACGCCAACTTCGGTGCGCCGCACCGTCGTGCGCGGACAGGGCGATGATTGGTCGCGTGAGGATGAGGGCTGAACGCGCCGTTGACAGCGGTTACCAGGCACCTTTTGGCCTGACCCTCCTCTCGTTCCGGAAGCTGGGACGGTCAGAAGCTCAGGATGGCTTCTTCGCCGCCGGGGCTCCGCCGCCTGTCTTGGTCTCAAAGGCAAGGTCCTGGGCGTAGATGGGCCGGCTTCCCGCCAGAACCACCACGCGCAACAGTGCCTTGGGGTCCGGCATCGCCAATTTGTCCGGGGAAAGGGTCCATTTGGCGCTCAGTCCCGAGGCCACCCCAACGGGGCCGTTGTCGCTGCCGGCACTTCCTTCGTAGACCCACGCGCGTTCAGCGTCGGGCAGACGCCGGAACGCGCTTTGGCCGGGTTCCTGCATCTCCACAAACACGGCATAGTCCGCGCGGGCGCTGCCTTGTCCGGCATTTCCGGGGACGGCCACGGCGACGGTGTGTGTCGTCCTGTTTTCCACCGATAGCACCCATGTGCCCTGAGGCGCGGGCAGCACGTCGAAATTCACCGCACCCGCGAACTGGGTGGAATACAGGAAGTAGAGCGCCGCAAACAGTACGGTAACTCCCGCCGCGCCAACGGCGATGAAATCCCAGCGTCCGAGATTCTTCGGAACGAGCCGGCGCAGTTGCCCAAGCCAGACCGCCATGCCGGGTGAGGGGGCCCCATCTTTTCCGGTTTCCCGGTCCTCGCGGTCGCTGGAGGAGTCCGAGTCGGAACTTTCCGACACCCTGAAGCGCTCCAGCTCACGCGCGTAGCGCGGCAGCGGCAAATCGATGAAACCGCCCAAGTCCTCCACCGTTTCAAGGGCCAGAATGCGGTGGCACAGGTTGGCTTCCATGCCCCGTTCGCGAAGCTCCTCCTGCAGGCGCCGGTTTTCGTCATTGGCCTCCTGCGCGTCGATGCGCCCCCCGCCCGCGCGTGCGGCCAGCGCGCGCTGCTGGTGCAGCGCAACGCGCACAAGGTCCTGGGCGTTTTCCATGCGCTCGCGCAGTTTTACCCGAAACTCATCCGTCTTTCGCCGCGCCCTGCGGGACTGTTCGGCAAAATAGGCCGCCGCCTTCCCGGAATCCATGGCCTGGGGCAGGTCCTGATCGCGGGGAAGACGTTCGCCCTCGGCCAGCGCCTGCGCCTTGTCGCGCCAGGAAAACAGCAGCCGCGCCCGGCGCTCCAGCCGGTCTTGTTCGATGCGGCTAAGCACGCTTTTCCTTGTGGGCCAGCGCCGCCGTCACGAAGTCGCGGAACAGCGGCTGCGGATGCATCGGTTTGCTCTTGAACTCCGGGTGGAACTGGGACGAGCAGAACCAGGGATGGTCGGCCAGTTCCATCATCTCCACCAGGTCGTGGTCGCCCTTCGGATGGCGGCCGCTGACGACCATGCCCGCCTCGATCATGGCATCAAGATAGGCGTTGTTGAACTCGTAGCGGTGGCGGTGGCGCTCCGAAATGACATCCGCGCCGTAGGCCGCGTGGGCCTTCGTACCCGGCGTCAGGTCGCAGCGGTACTGGCCCAGACGCATGGTGCCGCCCATTTCCTTGAGGCCGCGCTGCTCCGACAGCAGGCAAATCACCGGGTGCGGCGTCTGCGGGTCAAATTCGGTGGAGGTGGCGCCGGTGAACCCGGCCACATGCCGCGCCAGTTCAATCACGGCGATCTGCATGCCCAGGCAGATGCCGAAGTAGGGCACCTTGTTCTCACGGGCGTAGCGGACGGCCGAGATCTTGCCCTCAATGCCGCGCGAGCCGAAGCCCGGTCCCACGAGGATGCCGTCGAACTCGGCCAGCGCGGCGCCGACATCGTCCATCTGTTCGAGCTTCTCCGAGTCCACCCACTGGAGTTTGACTTTGCAGTCGTTTG
Organism: Candidatus Hydrogenedentota bacterium; assembly: GCA_903822375.1. Classification (GTDB taxonomy): domain Bacteria; phylum Hydrogenedentota; class Hydrogenedentia; order Hydrogenedentales; family CAITNO01; genus CAITNO01. The sequence continues at coordinate 4,712 of CAIJOU010000356.1, read as the reverse complement.
AAATGCCCGCGTGGACGAAACCCTCGTTGATGCTCTTGTATGCATCGTCGTGGCCGACATATTTGCCCACCGCGGCGATGCGCACCTCCTTGTCGGCGTTGCGCATCCGCTCCACCATGGCCGTCCACTCGGTCAGGTCGCCCTGGGGCGCGTCGATGTGCAGCAGGCGCAGCACGGTGTCGTCCAAATGCTGGCTCTTGAAGTTGAGCGGAATCGCGTAGAGCGGTGATATGTCCTCGGCGTTGATGATTGCGTCGGCGGTGACGTTGCAGAACAGCGCGATCTTGGCGCACTGGTCGGGGCCGAGCCGCTTCTTGCCCGTGCGGCACACAATCACGTCGGGTTGCAGGCCGATGTCGCGCAGCGCGCGCACGCTGTGCTGTGTGGGCTTGGTCTTGAGTTCGCCCGCCGCCTCGATGTAGGGCACCAGCGTCACATGGATGAAGCAGCAGTTCTCGGGGCCGATTTCAAGCCGGAACTGGCGCAGCGCCTCCAGGAAGGGAAGGCTTTCGATGTCGCCCACCGTGCCGCCGATCTCGACAATGGCCACATCCACCGCGTCCTCCTCGGAGGTCAACTGGCGGATGCGCGCCTTGATTTCGTCCGTGATGTGCGGAATCACCTGGACCGTCTTGCCCAGGAACTCGCCCCGGCGTTCCTTCTGGATGACGGCGTTGTACACCGCACCCGTCGTGGCGTTGCTTTTCTGCGACAGTTTGGCCGAGGTGAACCGCTCGTAGTGCCCCAGGTCGAGGTCGGTCTCCGCGCCGTCATCGGTCACGAAGACTTCCCCGTGCTCGTAGGGGTTCATCGTGCCCGGGTCCACGTTGATGTACGGATCGAGCTTCATCATGGCAATCTTGAGCCCGCGCGACTCCAGCAGCATCCCCAGGCTGGCCGAAAGAATGCCCTTGCCCACTGATGACACCACGCCCCCCGTTGTAAAGACGTACTTTGTCATGATTCTAACTCCTTCCTCTGTGCCGCCAGGATCGCCCAGACCCGTTCCAGGTCCTCCGGCACGACTGCTCCAAAACTTTTGTATTTCTTATCCGCCAGCGCGATACAGTTCCGTGCCGCAGGCATGGTTCTGCCGCAGTGGCATTGATTTTACGTCCAGCGGACCAACGTTTTTCTGAGAAGAGTGGGGGGATTTACACCGTGCCGGAACAACACACAATAGTAGCGGTCGGTCTGTGGTCACAGCGTTGCTTACTCCGCCTTGCGAATGAATTAGCCCAATTATTCTGCATAGGCTAGAGGGGGGAGATCCCGTTGCTCTAACGGGATTGCATCTTAGCAGAGCCGGGGGACGGGTTGCAACTGAAATAAAGATGCGACCGCACATATTGTGGCCGGGCGTCTGGAAACCACAATAAATTGTTGACAAACAGGCCGGATATACCTGCTTTTCGGCGGAAGCCGCGCCACCGCGCTTGCTGGACTCCCTGGGAACGCCAATCTCCGATTGGCAGACTTCAAACGCAAGAGCCAATCGGAGATTGGCGTTCCCAAGAAAAGACATCGTCGCGGTCACGCCCTTTCGGCGGGCACGGGTACAGCCGCCATTTCGAGTATCGGACCTGCGTGCAAGGTCGGGATGTGGGCCGAAAATGGTGGCAGTCCCCCGGCGGAGATGGTGCGTTCCGTCCGTCGCGTCTACTTTCGCACTAAGACGCGGCTTGCCTGCAAGACGCTCGCATAAAGATTCCGTTTATGTCATTCTATAGACACAACGCGCGGCCTCACCGGGGGCCGCCAACTGCGGGGAGAACAGAGCATGATTTTTGGCGTGCCCAAGGAGATTAAGCCGGGCGAAGCCCGGGTGGCCATGGTCCCTTCGGGGGTGAGCGCGCTGGTGGCGCACGGCCATGAGGTGCTGGTGGAAAAGGGGGCGGGCGCAGGGACCGGCATTCCCGACGATGCCTACAGCGCGGCGGGTGCCAGGATGATTGCCAAACCCCGTATCCTCTGGCAGCAGGCGGAAATGATCGTCAAGGTCAAGGAACCGCTGGAGGACGAACTGCGCCTGATGCGGCCGGGGCAAATCCTGTACACCTACCTGCATCTTGCCTCAAATGAAGAGCTGACCCGCGCGCTGCTGCGCCGGAAGGTCACCGCCATCGGCTACGAGACCATCCAGCTTGACGACGGGTCGCTGCCGTTGCTCACGCCCATGAGCGAGGTGGCGGGCAGGCTTTCGGTGCAGGTGGGCGCCCACTGCCTGGAGGCGCCCTCGGGCGGCTCCGGCATTCTGCTGGGCGGCGTGTCCGGGGTGAAGCCGGCCAGGGTGCTCATTCTCGGCGCGGGCGTGGCCGGCAGCAATGCCTGCCAGGTGGCCGTGGGCATGGGAGCCCACGTCACAGTCATCGACATCAACCCCGCCAAGCTGCGCTATCTGCACGACATCATGGGCGGTCGAGTCACCACGCTCATGTCCAACCGGGCCAACATCACCGAGGAGGTGTGCCAGGCCGATTTGGTCATTGGGTCGGTGCTGATTCCCGGCGCCAAGGCACCCAAACTCCTCACACGCGACCTGGTGCGCCAGATGAAGCCCAATTCGGCCTTTGTGGACATCGCCATCGACCAAGGGGGCTGTTCGGAAACCTCCCGTCCGACCACCCACGCCGACCCCACCTACCGCATGTACGAAGTGGTGCACTATTGCGTGGCCAACATGCCCGGTGCCGTGCCGCACACCTCCACCATGGCCCTCACCAACGCCACGCTGGGCTACGGGCTCAAAATCGCCGACAATGGATTTGAGCAGGCCATCGCCCGGGACCGGGCGCTGAAACGCGGCGTCAACACCCATGCCGGCCAGATTACCCATCAGGCCGTGGCCGAGGTCTTCGGCATGCCCTGCCACGAGTTGTAGCATCAGCGGGAAAGCCTCCGCGAAATACATTGTTCCTCCATGGCGTTGAAACGGATATGTGGCAGTACTGGGCCATTGACTGGCCGGACAAACAAAACTGCCTGCAAAAGCCAATCTGGAGGAACAAACGATGGCAACACGACGTGACTTCCTGAGGGTGGCTGGCGGTCTGACCGCCGGAACCACGCTCATGGGCACCATGGGAACAGCACTGGCGGCCGACGCGGCGGCCGCGGCGGAAGGGAGCGGGGGGGCGGTGACCGAGCACAAACTGCCCGAACTGCCCTACGCCTACGACGCGCTGGAGCCCCATATCGACGCGAAGACGATGGAACTGCACCACGACAAGCACCATGCCGCGTATGTGAAAGGACTCAACGAGGCGGAGACCGCGCTGGCCAAGGCGCGTGCCGCCAACGACTTCGCGGCGATTCAGGCGCTTTCGAAAAAGGCGGCGTTCCACGGCGGCGGGCATGCCCTGCACAGCCTGTTCTGGAAGATCATGGCTCCGGCGGGCAAGGGCGGCGGCGGCGAACCGGCGGGAGAACTTGCGGACCGCATCAAGCGGGATTTCGGCTCCTTCGCGGCGTTCAAGGGGCAGTTTTCGGCGGCGGCTGCGGCCGTTGAGGGCAGCGGCTGGGCGCTGCTCACGTATCGTCCCGAAGACGACCGTTTGCTCGTGCTCCAGGTGGAGAACCACCAGAAACTTTCGCCTTGGAACGCCAGCCCGGTGCTTTGCCTGGACGTGTGGGAGCATGCCTATTATCTGAAATACCAAAACAAACGCGCCGATTATGTTGAGGCGTGGTGGAATGTGGTGAACTGGGCGCAGGTCCAAAAGAATACCGAAGTTTTGCAGAGACCCCGAGTCTGATTGGACTTAGGTGGTCTCATCTTCCAAAGCCCCCGGCAGCGCTGTTGCTACCGGGGGTACTTGTCTGAAGACACGCGCAACAGAGGGGGGGGGCGGCCGCGGATTATCTGCCGCAGCGATGAACATGAGATAATCCGGCCATGAATGAGAAACACAGAAACACCACATTTTCAGTCATGGTGGGGGGTATACCCGTCGGTGGCGGCGCGCCCGTGGTGGTCCAGTCCATGACCAACACCGACACTGAAGACGCAGCCGCCACCGCCGCGCAGATTTTGGCGCTGGCCGCGGCCGGTTCGGAACTGGTGCGCATTACCGTAAACACGCCCAGGGCCGCCGAAGCGGTCTCCGAAATCGTGCAGCGCGTGCGTGACGGCGGTTCGACCGTGCCCGTTATCGGCGATTTTCACTACAACGGCCACAGGCTGCTGACCCAGGTTCCGGCCTGCGCCGCCGCGCTGGACAAGTACCGCATCAACCCCGGCAACGTGGGCAAGGGCACGGCACGCGACGAACAGTTCGCCACCATCTGCGCCGTGGCCCGCGATCTGAACAAGCCGGTGCGCATCGGCGTCAACATCGGTTCACTCAACGAGGAACTGGTGGCGGACAAGATGGCTGAAAACACCCATAACGGCCTTGGGAAGACTTCGGCGCAGGTGATGAATGCGTGCATGGTCATCTCGGCCCTGCAATCGACCGACCTGGCGCTGGAATGCGGCCTGCGCAACGACCAGATTATCATCTCCTGCAAGACCAGCCGCCCGACGGACCTCATCGACCTCTACCGCGATCTGGCGGCCAAGACGCGCCAGCCGTTGCACCTGGGGCTGACCGAGGCGGGCATGGGCGTCAAGGGCATCACCTGGTCCGCCGCCGCCATGGGCGTGCTGCTGGCCGAGGGCATCGGCGACACCATCCGCGTCTCGCTCACGCCCACCCCCGGCGGGGACCGCT
>CAIJOU010000355.1 GCA_903822375.1 Candidatus Hydrogenedentota bacterium | reverse complement strand
GGACGGCACGAAGCTGGCCACGGACGTGTTCCTGCCGTCCAAAAAGGGCGCGGCCTTTCCGGTGATACTGGTGCGCACCGTCTACAACAAGGCCCAAGGTCCCATGCTGGCGCTCGTGTTCAAGTCCATGGGCATGGCCACGGTCGTGCAGGACACCCGGGGCCGCTTTGCCAGCGAGGGGAAGGACATGGTTTTCGGCGACGACGGATGGGGCGAGCGCCAGGACGGCGCGGACACGGTCGCGTGGATTAAGCACCAGCCATGGTGCAACGGCAAGATAGGCACTTGGGGCGGTTCGGCTCTGGGTATCACGCAGGTACAGTTGGCGCCGGCGACGAAGGACGTGACCGCACAGGCCATCGTCGTGGCCTCGTCAAAACTCTACGGTCAAACGGCGTACCAGGGCGGCGTGTTCATGAAATCCCTAGCGGAGACCTGGGTAACCGCGCAAAAGAGCGTCTGGATGCTCGACATCTGGCGGTCCAATCCCACCGACAACGCCTTCTGGCGCGGGTTCAACGCGGAGGAACAGGCACCGAACATCACGGCACCCGCCGTGCACATCGGGGGCTGGTTCGACATCTTCCAACAGGGGACCATCAACAACTTTACGACGCGGCAACATAACGGCGGCGTAGGCGCCAAAGGCAACCAAAAGCTGATAATCGGCCCTTGGGCGCACGGACCGCAGAAGGACCTGGGCGACGTCGTGCTGCGGGACAATTTCCTCGCGCTGGATTCCAACACGTACCAGGCGCGTTTCTTCAAATACTGGCTTGAAGGCGAGCAAAACGGCATCATGGCCGAACCGGCCGTCAACTACTACACACTGGGGGATTTGAGCCAGGAGAACACCCCCGGAAACGAATGGCGCACCGCGAATGACTGGCCGCCTTTCGCGACCACCGCGACTCCCTATTATCTTGTTCAGGGCGGCACGCTGGCGACGGCACCGCCGGACGGTCCGGGCACCGCGACCTATGCCTACGACCCCAAGAACCCCTGTCCGAGCAAGGGCGGCCAGAACCTGACCATCCCCGCAGGCCCCTATGACCAGCGCGAAGTGAGCGGCCGACCCGATGTGCTGCGCTTCGCCACGGACCCGCTTACGACGCCCACCGAATTCACCGGCAGCGTGCATGCGGTCCTCTATGTTTCCACCGATGCGCCCGACACGGATTTCACTGCCAAGTTCGTGGATATCTACCCGGACGGCAGGGAAATTCTGATGCTGGACAGCATCCGCCGCCTGAAATTCCACAATGGGTATGAAAACCCGGAACCACCGGCACCGGGTGACATCACGAAGGTGGACATTGACCTGTGGTCCATCAGTCTGATTGTTAACAAGGGCCACCGGATCGGCGTGCAGATCTCCAGCAGCAATTACCCGCGTTTCGAGAAGAATTCCAACACGGGCGAAGATTTCCCCAAAGAGGACAATCTGCGCGTCGCGCACAACACTGTCTACATGGACAAGGACCACCCCAGCGCCATTATTCTGCCCATGCGCGCCGAGCCCATCGCCGCAGCACGGTAGAGGCCGCTGGTGGCAATTTCCCCGCTTTGGAAACGGTCGTTTCGCCGCCGCCCATGGGTCCACCGCAACCATTGCGGAGCGAGGTTTCGGAAGTGCTGTCAGAGTGGCGATTGACGGGTCCAGATGCTACAATGCGGAAACCGGTTCGGGGAGGACGCTGGGGAGATTGTGACCATGCGTGATGGCCGTTCCGGACTGGAAAACGAAACGTTCAAGGAGTTGACCATGAACAGCAGCCGCCGAGACTTCCTCAAACAAGTATTCGCCCTTTCCGCAATGCCCTTCCTTCTGCCTTCCGGCGTTTGGGCGGCTAAAAAGAGCCCGAATGAGCTTATCACCATGGGCTTCATAGGCACGGGAAAACAGGGACGCTACCTTCTTGACTCCTTCCTGCAGCGCAAACAGGTCCGCGTTGTGGCGGTGAGCGACGTGGACACAACCCGCCGGACCGCAGCCCAGCAGCGGGTGACGGATTTCTACAAGTCGCACCCAGACCTTTCCGCCCCGGAATGCAAAGCCTACCCAGATTTCCGCGATATTATCGCGCGCAAGGACATTGACGCGGTGTGCATCGCCACGCCGGACCACTGGCACGCCATCCCGACCATCGCCGCGCTGGAAAGCGGCAAGGACGTCTATTGCGAAAAACCCCTGACGCACAACATCCACGAGGCCGTTGCGGTGATGGACGCGGTCAAGAAGAACAAGCGCGTTCTGCAGACCGGTTCCATGCAGCGGTCCATGGAGGAATTCCGGGTGGCCTGCGAACTGGTGCGCAACGGCGCCATCGGCAAGATAGACCGCGTCGAATGCAGCTTCGGCCCTCCGGGAGTGCCCTGCAACCTGCCCGAGGAGACGATGGAGCCGGGACTGGACTGGAACATGTGGGTCGGCCCCGGCCCGATGCGCCCGTACAATTCCGTACTCAGTCCGCGCGGCGTTCATGATCACTTCCCCGACTGGCGGTCATACAAGGAATACGGCGGCGGCATGGTCTGCGACTGGGGCGCCCACCATGTCGACATCGCCCAATGGGGCTTGGGCATGGACGAAAGCGGTCCCGAAGAGGTGGTCCCGCCCGAGGACCCGAAGGCGATGAACGGGGCGGTGCTCCACTACGCCAAAGGCATCCGTGTCATCCACACCGACGGCTTTGGCGCGCATTTCTTCGGCGCTGACGGCGAAGTGAAGGTGAACCGCGGCAAGTTTGAGTTCGTGCTCAACGGCAAACGGGTGGCCGGGTTTGTCAGCCGCGAGGAAGGCGGTTCGCTCAGCTCCGCCCTGACGCTGGTCCAAAAAGAATATCTGAAGAACCCGAAGATCAAGCTCTACAAGAGCGGCGACCACATCAAGGACTTTCTGGAATGCGTGGCATCGCGCAAGCGGCCCATCACGAACGAGGAAGTGGGCGGCCGCAGCGCCATCTGCTGCCATCTGCTGAACCAGGCGTACTACAACCACGCGACCATCAAGTGGAATCCCAAGAAAATGCATTTCGCGAAGGACAGCGGCGATCCGAAATGGCTGACGCGCGATTACCGCAGCCCCTGGAGCGTGTGAGCGCCTAATCTGGATTGGTCCGATATCTGACAGCCTCTGTTTACAGCAGGAGTAAGTTCGTCCGTGGCGGCTTACTCCTGTTTCTTTATCCATTTGCTCCAGTCAACCGTGGCGTTGGAAAAAGCCTCGTAACCCGCAGGCTTGTGCTCTCCCAATTTCGGATTGAGATAGGCGTCGAGCCATGCCTTTGGGCCCTGCTGGAAACTCTCCAGCATCTTTGTGATTGCCTCCCCGTTGTTCTGATTCTCGGCATCCTTCCTGAGCAGCGCCTGAAGACGCGCGGTTATTTGTCCGAACTGTTGCCCATCGCCCTCGGCCATGCGCGCGTTTTGCGCCGCCAGTGTCTCCAGAATATGCAGTGACTTCCCCCGCACCGAGCGCGCCGTCTTCCAAACCACGTCCCGCTGGTTGCGGATGTCGTCCAGCTTGTCGCTGCCGGCGGCGATGGCCTGGTCATAGCACGCGACCGCCTTGAAGGCGAGTGACGCGCAATCCTCCAATCGCAGGGCGGCGTCCTCGAAGAGCCAGGGATGCGCTTTGTCGTCCTGCGTCAGCATGAAATTGGCGCGCCGGTTGGCCTTCCAGATGGGGGTGTCCCAGGTGGCGTTTATAATGGATGCCGGTTCCCAGCCATGGGAACCATCCCGGCCCCGGTCCAGGCCCATCTGGCCGATCATATACGTGACGTCCCAGGGGAACGCCTCCACGGATTGGGCTACCCACTCCCATGCCTGGAGCATGAGCGGTGCGGCCTTCTCGCCGTATGGCGCGGCGACTTGCTGCAACAGCGTGTCCAGTGGTGCATCCGGTGTCTGCATCCACGCCCGCAGCATGGCTGTGTTGACGGAGAAGGTGGAAGGCGCGAAACCGTAGTATTCCTTGACGCCGGTCACACCGAGTTCCCGCCAACCCATCATCTGTTCATAGATCAGGCGCGGGAAGAAATCCTCCATCTGGTAGAGCGGCTTGTACAGCGTGTGGTCGAACTCGCCCAGCACCGGGATGTTGCGTTCCTTCGCCATTTGCACAAAGCGCCGGACGCCCAGATCGGACTTGAAGGAACGGTCATTGAACGGATAAACCTCGTTGCTGGTGGACGGGTTCAGCACGAGCCCGAAATGTTCCGGTTTGACCTTTTCGAGGATGGCCACAATCTGTCCCTTGGACAATTCCCAGGGTTTCCACCACATCGTGGTGTTGGGGCGGCATTTCTGCATCGTCTCGTTGAGCAGATCCAGAAATGCAGGAAGACGCTCGTCCAGGGGCACGCCGCTGCATCGGGGGCAGGGCCCGAACTCGCTGCAGAGCCACGCGTGCTGGTCAAAGGTATAGACAAGGACATCGCCCACATCGGGAAACGATTTCATGAAATCCGTCAGCAGCGTTTCATATTTCTTCTGCACCTCCGGGTCCATGATGCAGGCGGGCTGCAAGGGGTTGTCACTGAGCATTCTCGGAATGCCGAATTGGGCCATGGTGCGCAGCCCGTGCTCTTTCGCCTGCCCAATTCGAAAGGCGAATTTCTCCCGTTGCCCCGCGTCGAGATCCTCCAGGTTCAGCACCTCCTCGGCGGGCCTGTTTCCCCAGGCAATGCTGAGTTGGACGAAATTCACGCCCAAGGCCGTGATTTGTCCAAGCTCTTCATCGCTCCAACTGATGTCCGTCACGGAGGGGTTGCCAACAATCCCCACGAAGTATTTGAACCCGCCCTG
>CAIJOU010000354.1 GCA_903822375.1 Candidatus Hydrogenedentota bacterium | reverse complement strand
TTGCTGAAGTGGGAATAGCCAAAGCAGTTGGCGCCCATAAGTCCGTAGTCGCGCACGTGCCAGCTTGTCGGATACCGCAGGTTTGCCGGGTTGTCGAAAATGGCAATGCCGCGCAGGCCCGCCTTCGGCACATCCCCCGTAAAGTCGCACCACGGAGACGGCTTGCCCCACAGGGTCTTCTCGCCCTTGTCGCCCAGCGCGTTGGTGATCATGGCCTTCGCCGGGCCGCAGATGTCGCCGCGCATGCGCACCGCCACGATGCCGCCCTCCTTGGTGTCACCGAATTTCACGTCGCCGTCAGTGGCGTTGAAGACAATGCGCTCGTCAATGAAGCGGCCCTTTTCCGGCACGGCGTAGAAGCGGTACTCGCGCTCCTCACCCACCACCGTCTTGCCTTCCTTGTCGGTCCACAGATCCTTGGACAGAATCCATCCGTAGGCGTCGCCGGAGCCGAAAGCGACATCCTGCGCTTTCTGGTAGCCCGAGCCTTCCTCCTCCATCCAGCAGTCCGCGCCGTTCACGTCGCCGTAGGCGCTCCACATGGACTTGTGGTGCGGGTGGTCCTTCGGCTTGTCATCATTGCTCATCGGATAGTTGCGGGTGAGCGTCACACCGCCTTCAGAATTGATGGGCCACAGGAACGGCTTCTTCCAGTCCGCGCCGTAATAATAGGCGGTCAGCAGTTTGCCGTCGATGGTGATCTCGATGATTTTGCCGTCAGGTTTGGCCGTCAGCAGTACGCGCGGCGTCCCGGCCTTCTCCACTTTGACCGTCAGTTCCTTTTCAGCGCCGGCTTTCAGTTCATCCAGGATGAACGTCAGCTTGCCGTCGTGCAGCGTGGCCGGACAGGCATCCTTGCCCTTTTTGTCCACAACCGTAATCTTGCCGTCCGCCGCCGGACCCGGGTAGTCCAGCGTGATGGGCGCATTGACAGCATCGGTCTTGCCGCCCTTTACAACGAGGGTTTTGCCGTCCAACTGGGCCACGGCGGGAAGCGCCGCAAGCGCCGCGACGAGGCCAAGGGTAAACCATTGTTTCATGAGGAAATCCTCCGGGAGGTTGTGGTTCTATTGAAAACCCGGAACTACTGTAGCATAGCGACGTGGAGTCCGCCAAGCCTAAAACAGCGACTGCTTTTGCGCGGAGCGGGGTGGGCGTGCCACAATGTTGCAGCATTCCCGGCAGTTGCCGGAACATTCCAATCAAGCCATTCAAAATCGCGGGAGACAGGCCAAATGGGCATAGTACTCGGACTGGACGTCGGCACAAGCGGAACCAAGGCGATTGCGATGGATGAGACCGGCAAATTGCTGGCCTCAGCGCTTGTGGAGTATCCGCTGCACAGCCCCAAGCCGGGTTGGGCGGAACAGGACCCGGCAGACTGGAAACGCGCGGCTTTTGAGGCGTTATCCGCGCTTGCCGCCAAGGTTAATCCCACCGATGTAAAGGGGCTCGGACTCACAGGCCAGATGCACGGGTCCGTGTTCCTTGATGCGAACAACGAAGTGTTGCGCCCGGCGCTGCTGTGGTGCGACCAGCGTACCGCCGCCCAATGCGATGCGATCACGTCAAAGGTGGGGGAGAAGCGGTTGCTGGAAATGGTGTCCAACCCGGCGTTGACGGGGTTTACGGCACCCAAGATTCTCTGGTTGCGCGACAACGAGCCGCACCTGTATGAGAAGTTGCGA
>CAIJOU010000353.1 GCA_903822375.1 Candidatus Hydrogenedentota bacterium | reverse complement strand
GGCAGTGCGATAAAGCGGGCCCCTCTAACGATTCAGATGGTGCTGCCACTGAGAACGCAGCACTGACAGCCCCTCCAAACATCAGCACAGAGCCCGTGAACACCGCCATTGGCGGCGTGTTGAACGCCCCGCTCATCGGCGAACTGGACGGGGGCCCCGCCCCTTACGGCTTGCTGAAGACGGATTACTGGAACAGGAACGGCGTGCTCGCGAGTTCGAACTATCATGCGGGTGGGGTGTCGGTTGTCCGCCTGCACGGCGTGTTTCCCGGGCTTGACCAAGTATTCGTGGTGAACGGAACCGGCGGGCCGGTCACGAATCCGTGGCCGCCGAGCAAGGGCTATGAGAAGACACTCGACCCAATTCCCGCAGGTCGCACGTGGACAACCACGGGAACCATTCTGTACACGCTGAGCTACTCGGCGGATGCGCACGGCCATGTTGACGGAGCCGCGTCGCAAGCAGTGCCTGAAGGCCACGACGGGTCCGCGGTGACGGCGGTGGCCGCCGACGGGTACAAATTCGTGAAGTGGAGCGATAACGTGATGAACGCCGCGCGTACCGACACGAATGTGACGAAAGACCTCACGGTGACCGCGATCTTTGCGGAGGCTGTTCCACCCGCGGTGACGGTGAATCAGGCGGCAGCCCAGTTGGACCCGACATACACATTCCCGATCAACTTCACAATCGTGTTCAGCGAGGCGATTGATCCCGCCACCTTTACCGGCAGCGACGTGACGATTGGCGGCACGGCAGGCTTTGGCGCAAAGTCGGTCGTGGTGACAACCTCCGACAACATCACCTGGAACGCGGCGGTGTCCGGCATGATCTCGCCCGGCACGGTGATTGCCTCCATTGCACCCGGCGCGGTAGAGGACCCGGCGGGCAACGGCAACATCGCGTCCGCCAGCAGCGACAATACGGTGAACTCCGGCGTGGTGGCGTACACGCTGAGTTATTCGGCCGGTGCCCATGGCTCCATTACGGGGACAAGCCCGCAGGTTGTGGCCCCCCACGGCAACGGCACGGAGGTGACAGCGGTTCCGAACTCGGGTTACAGGTTCGTCAAGTGGAGCGACGGCAGCCGCACCAATCCGCGCACCGACCGAAACGCGACGACGGACATCACCGTTTCGGCCTTCTTTGCGTTCCCGGGGGCGGACTCGGACAGCGACGGCGTGCCGGACGAATGGGATGATTATCCGGCCGACGCGACGCGTGCCTTTGACGTAAATGACCCGACCGGAACCCTCGCCTTCGAGGATTATTGGCCGGTCAAGGGCGATTACGACATGAACGACATCGTGCTGCGCTACAAGACCTCGCGCGTTGAAAACGTGAACAACCTAGTCAAGGACCTTGCGATCACCATTCAGATTCAGGCCCGCGGCGGCAGCTACGTCAGCGGCTTCGGCGTCGAACTGCCAGGGCTGCCCTTGGTCCCCAACAATGTGGCAAACGCCACCCTGGCCATCAACGGCGGGTCGGCAAGACCGGTGCTGCCCGAAGCGGGTCAGTCGAATCTGACCTGGATATTCTTTGACAGCGGCCATTACTGGGCCCCGGCCCCCGCCGGGTATTCGTATTTCAACACGACAGCGGGCCAGCCTCCGCAGTCAGTCCCGGAGTTCACGCTAAAGGTCACTTTCGCGACCGCGGTGGCGATGGATTCTGGGATGCTGTTAACCCCCTATAACCCGTTCATTTTCCGCAAGGACAATCGTGGCATCGAGGTGCACCTACCCAACTATCCCCCCACGTCTTTGGCGGACGCTTCCCTGTTCGGTACAGGCGACGACGATTCGGAGCCGGAAAAGGGCCGCTACTACGTGGCGGCGGACAACTTCCCGTGGGCGTTGAATATTCCGGCGAAGTGGGCCACCCACCCCTTGGAGAGGATGGCAATTTCAATGGCATACGGCCACTTTGAGGCTTGGGTCCAGACGGCCAACACTTGGCATTTGAACCAGGATTGGTACCTGCATCCCGTTGGACCTCCGATGTATCCGGAACGGACGTTCTATTACGGTGATTGAGTAGGAAGTCAAAACCTAACGGACGGCGGTAGTTGACTTCTTGCCTCGCGTAATCATTCAAGCGGAGTACCCGGGACTCTTGTTCTTACGTCGTCGGTTGTCACCTTCAGCGCGAAGTCAGCGGTGTGGATCCACCGGGATTGCGCCAAATTGGAATTGCTGGCCCTCCAAGAAAGGCTCTTCGAGTTCGAAGTTCTCAAGGGCCGGCCCGCCGGGAAGTGCCGCGCCGGATGTGCCATAGTAACTTTCCCGGGCGTTGACGCGGCAGATGAGCCTGGGGGAGGGGTGGTGCATGCGCCAATACTGGGTTGCCATGACACCCTGGTATTTCCAATGGGACGGCACGTTGGGATGATATTCGGCGGCTGTCGGGTCGGACTCGCTGGGTTGTGCAAACACGACCGCGTCCTCCCCCTCGCGAATCAGGTCTGCGAGGTGCCACGAGCGATGCGGAAAGAACCCGTTGTCTGGGACCGGATCCCCCTTCCAAAGCGTTGTGGCGTCAGCATGTCCCGACTTAAGGCGGAGCAGGCGGAGTCGGGCGTAGTTGCCCATGGTTGCCGAGAGAATGCATGAATCCATCGTGGCGGAGTGGTCTGCGGCGTGGACGACGAATTCCACTTCATGGGGCTTGTCGGCCCGGAAAGTGACCTCGATGATGGGCTGGGCCCCGTTTCGCATGCGCTCAATGTGCACGTAGAAGCTCAGTGTTTCCACGCCGTCCACGGTCTCAATCCGGCCCTGAGCGGGTCGTGCTTCTTTGTTGGGTATGGCATCAAGGTCAAGGTTGTCGGTGGTCCAAAGGCGCAAGCCCTGTACGCCGTCAAGGGAACTCTGTTCCATCTCCGAAAAGCCGCGACGACCTTCGACAACCGGTTCGATGGCGATGAAATTGAGCGCCTGATATCCCTTCTGGCCCAGATAGGGTGTTTGAATGCCCATGAGGCCCCTCGGTCCACGGCAGGCGGGAACTGTCACGCCGATGCCATCCTTGTGCCCCCAATAGGGCATTGGGTTGTCACCCTGGGCCGGGCACAGCCAGCCCTGCTTTTCAACCGGAGGCGCTTGCGGCGCAAGGCCAAAGGCGCACAGGCAGAAGAGGGATGACACACAGAGGATTGCTATCATATGTGGTCGCACTTCTTTGATGCATCTTAGTTGAAACATGCGGTCACTTCGTTCGGCATCGTCCGATCAGTACCTTCGGTCACTTTGGACTTTCATGCGCCCACAATTGGAATGGGGGCGTTGGTTTCCCACTTGCCGCCTGTGAAGTCCGGGAACTCCACCAGGGCACCCTTCTTCGACACCGAGTCCATGCTCAGAGGCACTATCGCGCTCCACGTGGCGGCGTCATACACATCCTGCGGCGTCTGCGCACCCCGTCTTACCGCCTCCACAAACTGCTGCAGCACAATGTAATCCCCTCCGCCGTGCCCGCCGTTCTTCACCGCCGCCGCTTCAAGGTCGTTCCACAGCGGGTGCGCGTACTTCTTTACATAGGGGGCAAAGGGCTCCCATGTATCCTTTTCCGGGGACATCTTGTCGATGTATGCCTTGTCATTGCCCACCATGCACAACCCGTTCGTGCCCTGCACGCGGAAGATAAGGTCATAGGGACGGGGCGTGCACATGTCGAAATACAGGGTCACCGTCAACCCCTTTTCCGTCCGAAGCAGCGTCGTGTTCACGTCGCCCATGGCGTATTCCTGTTTTGCCAGAGGGTGTTCCGGTCCGAACTTGGCTGCGGCAAAGGCCTTCAATCCCCGAGACTTCGTGCTCACGCTGGACAGTGAAACAAAGCGGTCGCCCCGGTTGACGTTGCCCCACCATGCGATGGGACCGATTGCGTGCGTTGGATAAAGGTTTCCGTTCATCTCCGCAAGGTGCCTGCCGCGCCAGGTCAACCCGCCGGAATCGGTGAAATACAGATAACGGCAGTCATGCTGATAGCCCGCCTCAAAATGCAGCAGTTCCCCCAGAACCCCCTCGCGCGCCATGCGCATCAGCGCCAGAACGTTCTCGAAATAGTTCACATTTTCCAGCATCATGCAGGGCTTGCCGGTCGCCTCGGAGGTCTTCACGAGGTCCCAGCACTCCTGGATGGAAAGGGCGGCGGGGACCTCGGTGCCTCCGTACTTGCCGGCACGCATGGCGGACAGCATTACCGGCGTGTGCCATTCCCAGGGCGTCGCCGTCACCACGGCATCCAGATCGTCACGGCCGCACAGGTTGTCAAAGTCCCGCTCTCCGGCCGCGTACGCCTGGGGCCGTCTCCCGCCCGCCTTTTCAACCACGTCCTGTGCCCGCGTGGCCGCTGCGGGGTCAATATCGCAAACCGCCGGTACACTTACTCCGGGCAGGGACAGCAGCGTGCGCAGGATTGCTGAACCCCGGTTGCCCACGCCCACGATGCCCACGCGCACCGGTTTCTCCGCAGACTCTTCAGCCCTGCCGGCCGCCGCGCCCAGCCCCACCGTTGCTGCCGCCAGTGCGCTGTGCCGCAAGAACGCCCGTCTTGATGCCCTGTCATCCATGTTCGTTGGCTCCCGGGTGAATGCCCCCTTCATCCTACACCACATGATGTCCCGCTTCCCATCGGAGGCGTTTGGATTTCCTTGATCGGCACCACCCCCAAAGCGGTACGCTTCTCCTCATAGCCGTCCGCTCTGGAGCCTGATGGAGTTGCCATGAACACAAAGCTTGTCTTGGTCGCCTGCGGGGTATTGCTTGGCCTTTCCGCCATGGCGGTTGAGCCATCCCCCGTCAATACCAACCCGTTGGTTCTGCTGAGTCCCTCCGGCAAGGCGCATCCTGTCAAGACCCAACGTGAGTGGGCAAAGCGAAGGTACCAGATTACCGCCGCCATGCAGCAGGTCATGGGCGCCTTGCCGGGTAACGAACATAAGGTCCCCTTCGACCTTCGAGTCGAGCGCGAAAAAGACTGCGGCGCGTACACAGAGAAAACAGTCTCCTTTGCCGTTGAGGATTGGGACCGACTCCCTGCGCTGCTGCTCCTGCCCAAGTCCCTGCACGGAAAGACGCCGGCCATGCTGTGCCTGCACCCCACCTCCGAACTGGGAAAGGCCGTCGTGTGCGGCGGCGGCACGGCCCCCAATCGCAACTACGGCCAGGAACTCGCCGAACGCGGTTTTGTTGTCCTTGCGCCCGATTACCCCGGCTTCGGCGATTATGTCGGTACACGCAAAGTGCTTTATGAACATGGTTACACCAGCGCCACCATGAAGGGGATTTGGAACCACATGCGCTGCGTGGACCTGCTCGCGAGCCTCCCAGAAGTGGACCCCGACCGCATCGGATGCATGGGACACTCCCTGGGGGGCCACAATACGCTGTTCCTGGGCGTATTCGACCCTCGCGTCAAGGTCCTTGTGTGCAGTTGCGGTTTCACGTGCTTTTCCAAGTACTATGCGGGCGACCTGACGGGATGGACCCATCCCGGCTATATGCCTGCCATCGCGTCTGTCTACGGAAAAGATCCTGCCCGCATGCCCTTCGATTTTCCGGGAGTTCTCGCCGCTCTGGCACCGAGACCGCTTTTTGTAAACGCCCCGTTGCATGACGCGAACTTTGACGTGTCCGGCGTGCGGGACTGCCTCGATACGGCCCGTCATGTGTACGGGCTTTACGGCGCAGTCGAAAAGCTGGCCGCCGTACATCCAGACGCCGAGCACGATTTTCCCGACGAGGTCCGCAGGCAGGCCTATTCCTTCGTCGAAAAGGCGCTGCGACCATAAGCGTTGCATCGGAGATTTCGGCGCACAGGGGCCGCGCTTGCCACGCCCGGACTGGGGACTACTCGGCCGGCTTCAACTCTGTGATATAGATGTTCCGGAAACGGTGCTGGCCGCCATTCGGCACTTCCGCCTGAAGCGCAATGAACCCGGCCTTGGGCCCGGCAAGCCCTTCGGCTTTCCACGCATCCTGGCCGTTGATCTGGAGTTCGGCCTTGTCGCCCTTCACCGTCAGCTTGAAGGTGTTCCACTCGTGGGCCTT
>CAIJOU010000352.1 GCA_903822375.1 Candidatus Hydrogenedentota bacterium | reverse complement strand
TGGCTCGCATCTCCCGGAATTGGGTGCCCTGGCTGGGAACACCGCCCGCGACGCGCATTCGGCGACGAGCCAGTTTGGATTCTTTGGCATGGTCTTCCTGGTGCTGCGCGCCTACGGCATGGGCGCCGGAACCTACACGGGAATCGAGGCGGTCAGCAACGGATTGCCCATTCTCCGCGAACCAAAGGTGAAGACCGGAAAGCGGACAATGGTCTATATGGCCTCGTCGCTGGTTGTTGCCGTGATGGGACTGATGCTGGCGTATATCCTGTGCCGGGTTCAATTTGAACCGGGCAAAACGCTCAACGCCGTCCTGCTTGAACACGTCACCGCCACTTGGCCGCGGGGCTTGGCCGGCGGATTCGTCCTCATCACGTTGATTTCCGAAGGGGCAATTCTTTTTGTGGCCGCCCAGACCGGCTTCCTGGATGGGCCGCGCGTTCTGGCAAACATGGCGCTCGACCGTTGGCTTCCCAGCCGTTTTGGCATGCTCAGCGACCGGCTGGTCACCCAGAACGGGGTGCTGCTCATGGGCGGCGCGGCATTCCTGCTGGTGGGATTCACGGGCGGTTCGGTTCAGTATCTGATCGTTCTCTACAGCATTACCGTGTTCATCACGTTTGTGCTTTCCCAACTTGGCATGGTGCGCCATTGGTGGCAGTCCCGCGCCGTGGACAAACGCTGGAAGAAAGGACTGGCCATCAATGGCATCGGTCTCGTATTGACCTCCTTTATTCTCGTGTCCGTGGCGGTCCTGAAGTTCGGATCCGGCGGCTGGGTTACACTGCTGGTCACCGGGGGGCTTGTGGTTCTTGCAACGCTCATCCGCCGCCACTACGGTCGCACTCGGGCGTTGTTGAAACGCTTGGACAGTCTTGTGGTCGCCGCGGAAATCTCCGAGAATGAACAAGTCCCTGAACCCGAATGCGACCCGGCGGCGGAGACGGCGGTGATACTCGTGAACGGTTTCAATGGACTGGGCCTGCACACGCTGTTTGGGATCATCCGGCTCTTTAACAGGACCTTCAAGAACTTTGTGTTTGTCGAGGTGGGTGTCGTCGATGCGGGGAATTTCAAGGGAGCCCAGGAACTCGCAGGGCTCAAAGAGCGGACAAAAGCGGACCTCGGCAAGTATGTGAGTCTCATGAAACGGCAGGGCAAGCATGCCGAGAGTTTCTTTGTTCTGGGAACCGATGTTGTGGAGGAAGTGGAAAAGATCGTGCCCGTCGTGCGTGAGCGCTTTCCAGACTGCGTGTTTTTTGGGGGACAGTTGGTGTTTCCCGAGGAAACGCTTGTGACGCGCCTGCTGCACAACTACATCGTTTTTGCGATTCAGCGGCGGCTCTATTCCCGCGGAATTCCGTTCATGATCATACCCATACGAGTGGCATAGGCCGTTGCCGGCACCACAGTTGAATGCCCGAAACGAAGGGCGTTGCAGAAGCGCCGTCGGCGCGGCGCTTCTGCCAACGCATAAAGTCGCCGCCGGGATGCTGCATACGCCATCCAGGGGCGTCGAAAGTGACAGCTATGGATATTGTGGTCGGACTGATTGGTGTGGCCCTGCTGGGCTACCTGTTTGTCTCGGTACTCAGGCCCGAGTGGTTCTAGCTTTGTCATTGCGGGCGCAGCGAAGCAATCTCCAGTCCGCCAGGACCCAGACCTGGGGCCATGGATTCAATAGATTGCCTCGTCGGGCTTCGCCCTTCCCGCACTGACGCGCAAAGGAGTTTTGACTAATGGACATCTTTGGATGGATTCAGCTTGCGCTGTTCTTGGGACTGCTATTGGCTCTCACCAAACCAATGGGTCTGTATCTGGTGCGGGTGCTGGACGCCCAGGGCGCAACGTTTCTTGACCCGGCCATGAAGCCTGCGGAGCGGTTTATCTATCGTGTGTGCGGCGTGGACCCGGTCCATGAGCAGGACTGGCGGCAGTATGCCCTGTCTATTGCCCTGTTCAGCCTCGTGGGGATGCTCTTCACCTATGCGATTCTCCGGCTGCAGTCGTTCCTGCCCCTGAACCCGAGGCAGTTTGGCTCACTCAACCCCGACTTGTCTTTTAACACCGCCGCCAGTTTCACGACCAACACCAACTGGCAGAGCTACGCCGGTGAGACGACCATGTCGTACTTCTCGCAAATGGTGGCGCTTACCCTGCACAACTTCACAAGCGCGGCCGTCGGTATCGCCGTGGCCGCTGTGCTGGTGCGCGGCGTGGCGCGCCAGGGCATGCAGACGCTCGGCAATTTCTGGGCGGACATCGTCCGTCTGACCCTGTATCTTCTGCTTCCGCTCAGCCTGGTGTTTGCCCTCTTTCTGGTGTCGCAGGGCATGCTCCAGAACTTCCAGAACTACATCACCGCGACGCCGGTGGAGATGAAGGCCGGTGTTGACGGGGTCGCACCGCAGATCATTGCGCAGGGTCCCATGGCCTCCCAGGTCGCCATAAAAATGATCGGCACCAACGGCGGCGGATTCACCAACGCCAACGCCGCCCATCCCTATGAGAACCCCACGCCGTTGTCGAATTTCCTGCAGATGCTGTCCATCTTCCTGATCCCCAGCGGGCTTACCTACTACCTGGGCCGCATGGTTGGGAACCAGCGTCACGGCTGGACCGTGTGGGCGGTGATGGCTCTCGTGTTCCTGGCCGGCGTAACGCTGTGCTGGTGGGCCGAGTCGGCCGGCAACCCGCGGCTCGCCGCGCTGGGTGTCGATGCCGCCGACGGCAACATGGAGGGCAAAGAACTGCGTTTTGGCATATTCAATTCCGCCCTGTTCGCCACGGTCACAACCGACGCCTCCTGCGGCGCGGTGAACGCGATGCACGATTCCTTCACGCCCTTGGGCGGCCTGGTGCCGCTCGTTAATATTGAACTGGGCGAGATCATCTTCGGAGGCGTGGGCTCGGGCCTGTACGGGATGATGGTCTTCATCATACTTACCGTGTTTCTGGCCGGACTCATGGTGGGCCGGACACCCGAGTATCTCGGCAAAAAGGTAGAGTCGGGCGAGGTGAAGCTCGCCGTCCTCTTTGTCATGGCCGCCGTCCTGTCGGTGCTCGGATTCACGGGTTGGGCCTGCGTCAGCGCCTGGGGTCAGGCGGGGTTGGCCAATGCCGGTCCCCACGGATTCAGCGAGATGCTCTACGCCTATTCCTCATGTGCCGGCAACAACGGAAGTGCCTTTGCCGGACTGTCTGCCAACACCCCCTGGTACAACACGACGCTTGGCTTTGCCACGCTTGTCGGGCGCTTCCTCATGCTGTTGCCCCTGCTCCCGCTGGCGGGGAGTCTGGCCCGAAAGAAGATCGTCCCCGCAAGTGGCGGCAGCTTCCCCGTGCACGGAGTCACCTTTGCCGTCCTGCTGGTCGCGACCGTCCTCATTGTGGGCGCGCTTACCTTCTTTCCCGCGCTGGCCCTGGGTCCGATCGTTGAGCATTTCATCATGACCGGATCATCGGCGCTGTATTGAAAGGATTGATTTCCATGGCTGCCAAGAAACACGCCATTTTCGATGGCGAAATAGTCCGAAACGCTTTCATTCAGTCGTTTAGAAAACTGAATCCCGGCCACATGGCGGGCAACCCCGTCATGTTCGTCACCGAGGTTGGCGCATTGGTGAGCACGCTGTCTCTCCTGTTGCCGTCCGGTCGCGAAACCCTGGGTTTCGGCATCCAAATCTCTCTATGGCTGTGGTTCACCGTGCTCTTTGCCAACTTTGCCGAGGCCCTCGCCGAGGGTCGCGGCAAAGCCCAGGCCGACACGCTGCGCAAGACGCGCACACAGACCGTTGCCAACCGCATTCGGACCGATGGTGCCATGGAGAAGGTCACAGCGAATCAACTGCGCAAGAATGACCTCTTCTGTGTTGCTGCGGGCGAGATCATCCCGACCGACGGTGAAATTGTCGAGGGAGTGGCCACCGTGGACGAGTCGGCCATCACGGGCGAATCCGCACCGGTTATCCGTGAGGCGGGCGGGGACCGCAGCGCCGTGACCGGCGGCACGCGCGTGCTGTCGGACTGGATCAAAGTGCGCGTTACGGCAAACCCGGGGGAGAGCTTCCTGGACCGCATGATCGGCCTCGTCGAGGGTGCCTGCCGCCAGAAGACGCCCAACGAAATAGCCCTGACCATTCTGTTGTCGGCGCTGACGATCATCTTCCTCACGGTTATCATGGCGCTCCGGCCGTTCGGCGTTTATTCGGGCGTGTCGTTCTCGATCACGGCGCTGGTGGCCCTGCTGGTCTGCCTGATTCCCACCACCATCGGCGGGCTGCTCAGCGCCATTGGCATTGCCGGCATCGACCGGCTTGTGCAGAAGAACGTGCTTGCCATGAGCGGCCGCGCGGTTGAGGCGGCCGGCGACGTCGACGTGCTCCTCCTCGACAAGACGGGCACCATCACGCTCGGCAACCGCGAGGCGACCCAGTTTATCCCCGCCGCGGGTGTGACGCCGGAAGAACTTGCCGACGCGGCGCAACTCGCGTCGCTGGCCGACGAAACGCCGGAGGGGCGCAGCATTGTCGTGCTCGCCAAGCAGTACGGACTGCGCGGCCGCACCATCACCGAAATGCCGCACGCCGAATTCATAGCCTTCACCGCGCAGACCCGCATGAGCGGCGTGGACATCGACGGCAGAAGCATTCGCAAGGGCGCCGCCGATGCCGTGCGCGCCTTCGTGGGCGGCGCTTTCCCAAAAGAAGTGGACGACGCGGTTGGTGCCGTGTCGCGCGCCGGTGGCACGCCGTTGGTCGTGGCCAGTCAGGACCGCGCGCTTGGCGTGGTCTATTTGAAAGACATCGTAAAGGGCGGCCTGCGCGATCGCTTTGAACGTTTTCGCGCCATGGGCATCAAGACGGTGATGATTACCGGCGACAATCCGCTCACCGCGGCGGCCATCGCGCAGGAGGCCGGTGTGGATGACTATCTGGCCGAGGCCAAGCCCGAGGACAAAATGGCGCTCATTCGCCGCGAACAGGCCGCGGGGCACCTGGTCGCCATGACGGGGGACGGCACCAACGACGCCCCCGCGCTCGCGCAGGCCGACGTGGGCGTGGCCATGAACACGGGGACCCAGGCCGCCAAGGAGGCGGGCAACATGGTGGACCTGGATTCGAACCCAACCAAGCTGATCGAGATCGTGGAAACCGGCAAACAGATGCTCATGACGCGCGGCGCGCTGACCACCTTCAGCATCGCCAACGATGTCGCCAAATATTTCGCCATCATTCCGGCCATGATGATCGGCGCGTATCCCGTGATTGCGCCGCTGAACGTCATGCGCCTTCATTCGCCGTCCAGCGCCATCCTCAGCGCCGTCATTTTCAATGCACTGATCATCATCGCCCTGGTGCCGCTCGCGCTGCGCGGTGTCACGTTTCGGCCCCTTCCGGCCGTGGTGCTGCTGCGTCGCAACCTGCTTCTCTACGGCGTCGGCGGCGTTGTGGCGCCCTTTGTCGGAATCAAGCTCATCGATGTCATCGTCAGTGCGATGCATCTCGTGTAGGAGTGTCTGCCATGAATAACCTTGCCCGTGAACTGAAGACGGCGATCATTGCGACGCTGGTGCTGGCCGTGGTCGTCTGCGGGGTCTACCCGCTAGCAGTCCTTGCCGTGGCGCAGGGGTTCTTTCCCCGCCAGGCGAACGGTTCCCTCGTCATCGGCGGGGGAACGATCATCGGTTCATCGCTGTTGGGCCAGCCCTTTACGGAGTCCCGCTACTTCCATCCGCGACCCTCGGCGGCGGGCGCGGGCTATGACGCCACCGCCTCCGGCGGCAGTAACCTGGGACCCACCTCGCGCAAACTGGTGGAAACAGTGCAGGCCCGTGTTGCACAGTATCGCACAGAAAACGGGCTCGCAGCGGATGCAACAGTTCCAGCCGACGCCGTAACGGCCTCGGCCAGCGGTCTCGACCCGGACATCAGCGTGAAGAATGCGCTGATCCAGGCGGCGCGCGTGGCAAAGGCGCGCGGTTGGGAAAAGAGCGCCGTTGAGAAGCTTCTTCGGCAGCACACGCAGGGACGGACCTTGGGCTTGCTCGGCGAGCCGCGGATAAACGTGCTGCAACTGAACCTCGCGCTTGATGCGGGGGCCAAGGACGCACATTGATGCCATGAGCGATGACACCGCCAACAGCTTCCTGCGCATAATACGCCGCGCCCAGCGCGGCCGGCTCAAGGTGTACTTGGGCTACTGCGCCGGTGTCGGCAAGACCTGCCAGATGCTTCATGAGGGGCACCGGCTCAAGGCGGACGGCGTGGACGTGGTCGTGGGCCTGGTGGAGACGCACGGCCGTGAAGAGACGGCCAGGCTGGTCAACGGTTTGGAGGTGCTCCCGCGGCTGCGGCAGGACTATCGCGGCGTCACGCTGGAGGAAATGGACGCCAACGCCGTGCTTGCGCGCAAGCCCGAGGTCGTTCTCATCGACGAACTGGCCCACACGAACGTGCCCGGCTCAAAAAACGCCAAGCGCTACGAGGATGTGCAGGACATACTTGACGCGGGGATTCATGTGATCACCACCATGAATGTGCAGCATCTCGAAAGCCTGTACAACACGGTGGAGTCCGCCGTGGGCGTCAAGGTGCGCGAGCGGCTTCCCGACAGCGTGCTTGGCGAGGCCGACCAGATCGTCAACGTCGACCTTGCCACCGAGGACCTCCAGCGGCGCCTGCAGGAGGGGAAAATCTATCCGCAGGACCGCGTCGAAACCGCGCTCGGCAATTTCTTCATTCGGTCGAACCTGGAACAGCTCCGTGAAATCACCCTGCGCGAACTGGCGTCGCAGATCGATCTGCGAAGGCGCGTGCCGCAGGAGGAGGACGCGTCCCTCTCCGCCGACCAGGTGATGGTCAGCCTCAGTTCGCGCGGACCCAACAGCGAAATGCTGCTCCGCTATGCGTCGCGCCTTGCTGGCCGGCTCAACCGAAACTGGTACGCGCTCTACGTGCAGACGCCTTCCGAGGACCCCGCCGCCATTGACGCCGGCACCCAGCGCATCCTCGCCGGCACGCTCACACTCGCCAAGCAACTTGGTGCCATGGTGTTCACCTACAAGGGCGAGGACGTCGCGGACACCATTTTGCGCTTTGCCCGCGAGTACCGCGTCGGCCACATCGTCGTGGGCCATCCCGCACCGTTGTCGTTTCGCAGTCGGCTGTTGGGAAAACGCAGCGTGGTGGATCGCCTGGTGAACAACGATGACGGCATTACCATTGTTGTCCTGGGCACCAAAGCGGGCCGCGGTGCGGTGGAACCCGCAACTGTGCCGCCGCAGCCGCAAATCAACACCGAGCCGGCACCGAGCATGCCCCAACTGGGAAGCCTGCTTTCGGCCGAGCGCATTATTGTGTGGGATGAGCCCGTGCTCAAAGAGGAGGTGCTCAACGCGCTGGCCAACGCGGCCCTCAAACATGCGGACAGGGGACTTTTCATCGAGGCGACCCGCAAGATCCGGGAAAGGGAACAGCAGGGTTCCACTTTCTTCAACGAGGGCGTGGCCTTTCCGCACGCGCGCATGGAGGGCATGGACACGCCGAGGGTGGCCATGGGGCTGACCCGCGCCGGAATCGCGGACGTTGCCACTGAAAAACCGGTCGAACTGGTCTTCCTGATTCTGACACCCCTGTCCTCACCCAGCGCCCAATTGCAGGTGCTGGCGCTTGCAAGCCGTGCCGTGCAAAACCGGAACCTGGTGCAGAGACTTCAGAAAGCGGCGACTCCGGAACAGGTTATGCAGGCCATACTCTCCTGGAGCGAGCAGCAGCACCACAACGCCCAAGACTGACCGCGTCTTCTGCCAGCCCCCAGACCCCAGACCCTCCTACGGCTTCTCCACCTTCTCCCCGTCCCACAGATGTTCCCGTGTCAACGCCACGATCACCGGACTCAGCACGATCAGTGAGATCAGGTTTGGAATTGCCATCAGGCCGTTGGCAATGTCCGCGAAGGACCAAACGGCCTTGAGCGAGGTGACCGAGCCGACAAACACGGCAATCACCCAGAGGATGCGGTAGGGCACGATGGCCTTCACGCCCAGCAGATATTCGATGGCCTTTTCGCCGTAGTAGCACCAGCCGAGGATGGTGGAGAAGACGAAGGTGAGCAGCCCGCCCGTGAGGACG
Organism: Candidatus Hydrogenedentota bacterium; assembly: GCA_903822375.1. Lineage (GTDB taxonomy): Bacteria > Hydrogenedentota > Hydrogenedentia > Hydrogenedentales > CAITNO01 > CAITNO01. Next base: position 3,525 of record CAIJOU010000352.1, on the reverse strand, counting down.
ATGGGGCCTATGACGGGCACATCGGAAAACGCGGCCTTGGTCAGCGAGGCACCGTTCAGGCCGTTGTGCCATTCGCCCGAATTCACCACCACCAGTCCCGTCATGGCGCACACCACCACCGTGTCCCAAAAGGTGCCCGTCGAGGAGACCAGCGCCTGCCGCACCGGATGGCTCGTCTGCGCCGCCGCCGCGACGATGGGCGCGCTGCCCAGTCCCGACTCGTTGGAGAACAGGCCCCGTGCAACACCCCAGCGCATGGCCATCATAATCCCCGCCCCCGCGAATCCGCCCACCGCCGCCTGGCCCGTGAACGCCGTCGACAGGATAAGGCGGAAGGTCTCGGGCACCTGGCCCGCGTGCATGACGAGCAGCACGGTGCAGCCAAGAACGTATCCGATGGCCATGAACGGCACCAGAATCTCACAGACCCGCGCGATGGACTGGATGCCGCCAAGAATCACCAGCGCCGTGCAGACCGCCAGGACCAGACCTGTTATTGTCGTGGAAACATGGAAGGTTTCCCGGGTAAGTTCCGATATGGAGTTGGCCTGCACCATGTTGCCGATGCCGAAGGCGGCCACCGACGTGAGCGCCGCAAAAATGACGCCCAGCCACTTCATATTCATGCCCCGTTCGAGCACGTACATCGGCCCGCCCGCCATCTTCCCCTCGGGCGTCACGATGCGGTAATGCACCGACAACACCGCCTCGCCGTACTTCGTGGCGATGCCGAACACGCCCGTCAGCCACATCCACAGCACCGCGCCCGGCCCGCCCATGGCCACGGCCGTCGCCACGCCCACGATGTTTCCCGTGCCGATGGTTGCGGCAAGCGCTGTCATCAGCGCGCCGAAATGGCTGATGTCCCCCTCGCCCTCGTGCCTGCGCTCCAGTGACATGCGGATCGCCCGCGGCGTGAACCGCTGGATGAACCCAAGGCGTATCGTCAGGAAAATGTGCGTGCCAAACAGCAGCACCAGCAGCCACGGTCCCCACACCCATCCGCTAACCTTGTCCAGCCAGAATTCCACTGCCGCCATGCCCGCATCACCTTTCCGCGTGGTAGAAGCGGCCTCCGACGCTATTCAGGATGAATTGTGCCGGCACCGCAACACCGCACATGCTACCTGATTAAAAGACTGCGGGCAACCCTGGCCGTCTTGTCATTCCTTATTCGTAATTGATTCCGCCACCTGCGCTCGCTCCCGAATGTCCGGCGGCGCCACCGTGAACGTGATATCGCCCTTGCGCCACCACTCTTTCATCTCCTCGCCCTTCTCATCCGTGCCGTTCAGGCCGAAACTGTACACCACGAATTCCCCGTTCTCCTTCAAACGGTACGACAACGGTTTTCCCCCGTTCCACGGGTCCGTGGGCACGCCCTCCAGGAACGCTGGCACCAATGCCTCCAGCCGTTCCGGCAGCCGTCCGTTCGCCAGTCGGCACCGTTCCACCGCCAGCGCCGTGCGGGCGATGTCCAATTGGGTGCGGATGCGCCATTCGGATTCGTACACCCGGTCGATGTAGGACAAATCCATCGCCGTCAGGGGACTGTAGATGCGCATACGTTCTGTGGCTTCAAAAGGGACCGCGTCCATGTTGGGCAGCACCCCCTGCTTTGCGGCGACCGCGCCCGCTTCCAGCACCCGCTCGTAATACCGTGCGACCAGCAGACGCGTCAAATGCGCCCCTCCCATGATATCCATGGTGGTCTGCGCAACAGCCTTTCCCGGATAACTCCAAAAGAATCCCGGCAACTCCTGATAGTAATTGTAGCCGACATCGTGGTCGGTAAGAATGCTGTAGTAGTGGGCGCCGGCAATGCAGACACATTCTTCCGACTTTAGCGACCTCGCCAGAAAAGGTCCTTCGCTCAATGGGGGCAGCGCCGAGGCCAGCGCCGACTGCACACGCGCCAAGTCCCCCTCGGGCAGTTCGCACCGGTTCAGCACCGTTTCGAGACTTCCCCAAGTGATCCCCTGAATGGCAATCCGCACCAGTTGGGAGATAAACAGCGGCTCTTCGGACAGCGAGTTGGCAATCGGCAGCATGTCCAGCACCGCCGCAACCGCCTCCTTCGGACGGCGCTCCACCGAGGCCACCCAGGCCTCAAGCGCCAAGTGCCGTGAGAGCTGGCGCAGGGCCGCAAGGTGCGGCAGCGGTGTGCCCGGTCCCAGCCGCAGTTCCACCGGATAGCGGCTCTCCGTCAGACCCAGCCCCGCTATTTCGTGCAGTTTCACGGTCACCGGTTGGCTAACCGTGTCGAAGTAGTCTTTCGAAACGGTCCACAGTTCCTGAGGGATCCGTTCATCCCGCTTCACCTCGGCACCGCCGACGACCAGCAAATTCTTGAAAAGTTTCCCGTCTTTGTTTGCCGCGACATTCACGCGGTCCCACTCCCGGTCCAGGCGACGTGAAGACACCGTGACCTCCCCATATTTCACCGCCAGGTTCTTTTCATTTGGAATCTTCAGGTATGAGTCGTTCAATTCGGTGAAGTCCGAAGGATTGCCCTGCTGCCGGAGCATGCGTTGCGCCGCCGGTTCTGCCGGCCAGCGCATCCACGCCACCCCCGCGCAAAAAAGCACCAGCAGCGCGCCCTGAAACATGCGCCTGCCCGCAGGCACCGCCACCGCCGTGCGCGCATGCTGTGCCGGACTTTCCCGGCGCAGTCCCGTGCGCAGCGCCGCGCCATGCCGTAACACTGTGTTCGGCCAGCACATCACCGCAAGCGCCGCCATTCCCAGGCAGAACCCCGCAAGCGTCGGCACCGACAACTCGGGCACGGTCATGGAAAAGGGATACAGCGACAGGGCCAGGCCGAGCCACAGCGCCAGCGACAAAAGCGCCGCCCGCAACCGGACCCGCCCCAGAAACAGGACCACCGCCAGGCTGACCAAGTAAAGCACCACCGGGAACAGCAGCGTCAAGGCCAGCATGAAGCCGCTGTCCAGCGCCAGGGTGTGGGGATGCTCGGTTTTTCCGTGGATAAAGTCAGCGTCCAACAGCAGATAGTCATAGAACAGCTTCCCCGTCAGCAACGTCAGCGCATAGGCCACCATCCCCGTGGACAGGTGCATAATCACCCATGCCAGCAATCCCGCCAGAAGTATTGGTCCCAGCAGAAACGCGGTCATCTCGCGCGGGCTGGTCGCGCCCAGGCCCCAGGCATCGCCGAGCAGCCGCAGCACCGCCGCATTGTCGCACAGTAAGAAAGTCGTGATGTGCAGCACCGCAATCGCACCCAGCGTGAGCCCCAGGTTGCACGCCGCCACCGCCATCCGTGCCCGCGCCGCCTGCGCCTTCGTCACCGGATGCCGCGCCGTCCAACCCGTCGCCAACTGTCGACTCTCACGCCAGCCGATCCATGATGACTGCAATCGCCACGCCACCGACGCAACAAGCAGTGCCACCAGGGGAATCAGCTCCGTCACAATCGGGCTGGCCAGCGATTTGCCCAGAAACTCCTGGTATTTATCAGGAACTCCCGTATTGAGCCACTCAACCACGACGTATCCCACCGTG
>CAIJOU010000351.1 GCA_903822375.1 Candidatus Hydrogenedentota bacterium | reverse complement strand
TGTTCCCGCCGATGAACCCGGGCATGCCAATATTGAATTCTCCCGGGAACAGGTGCCTGTACCCGAGGCACGATACTCGAAACGGGTGCGGGTACAGCCACCATTTCGGGTGGCGGTTCAGGGTGCAAGGTTGGGAGGTTGGCCGAAAATGGTGGCAGTCCCCCAGCGGGTACTGGTGCGCTTCGTTTCGCTGCGCTTCACTTCGCACACCCTACGGAATCTACCGTTCCTTGTTCTCCACGCGCTCGAAGGGCTTTTCCATCCGCGCCTTTGCCTCTTTGCTGGGTTCATAGGCAAGGCCGAACTGGTCATGGCGCATGGTGTCGGCCACATTCATATCCGCAACCGTGGTGTAGACCGCCACAGCCTCCTGGCGTCGGCCGAGCAGGTCAAGCATATACCCCTGCCAGACGAGGGCCACCGACTTGTAGAAGGGGTCGTCGGCCGTCTTTTCCGCCAGCCGCTGGAACACGTCGAGCGCTTCCGCGTAGCGTTCCATGTCATACAGGGCAAAACCGGTTTTCAGGAACGAACCCGAATCGGGCAGCGCGTCCAGAGCTTCCGGCGCATAGTTCCGCGCGATGGCAGTGTTGGAAGTGTGGTCCCATCCCAGGGCGGCCACGACACGCGCCAGGTCCTTTTCCGGTGCCACCACCAGAGCGCCCAGATCGGTTACCGCCTCGGCGACGATTTCAACAGGGGAGGCCGTGGCGGAGTAGGGCATGGCGGCGTCCCGGTCCATGAAGCCGACCGCAAGGGCCGGATAGGAACCTTCCGGCAGACTGGCGGGCAGTTGGAAATGCCCCGATTCATCCGTGGTGGCCGAACCCTCACCGCCCACGGTCGAGCCGTCCGCATTCTGGGCGCCGCACACCAGCGCCGCGTTCGCCACGGGACGCCCATCGGGATAGCTGAGCATACCCGCAATGCCGCCGGAGAGACGGCAGAGCACGGTCACTTCGGGGACTGTCTGGCCCGGCGTTCCCGTGAAGGGGTCGCTGGTGCCGACGGTCTTGGTGTGCGAACCAACGCTCAGCCAGGCAAGGGCCTGCAGGCTCACGCCGGGCCGTATGCCGTGGAAGGTCACACGCCCGTCCGGGCCGGAAATGAGCATTCCGCCGCAACCGCCGCGCGCTCCGGCCGTGCCCATGCCTGCCTCGATGCCTTGCCGCGGTTTGCCGTCCGGTCCCAGATAGCGCACCGGAACCGTGATGGGCGCATCGACCACGAAATTAAGTTTGCGCTCGTCACCGGGACTCAGGTCAACCGCGGCAAGCTCCTCTTTGGGCTGCGGGGCGGCACCTCCGCCCTCCGTCATGTACAGGTGCCTTATGCTGAACCGCATCTTCTCCGTCACGTTCGCGACGCGCAGCACATAGCTTCCGTCGAGACGGGTTACCGTCGATGATCCCTGTTTCGCCTGGAAGTAATTGGTGTCGTTTCCACCGTAAATCGCGGCGGTGATGACCACCGGACAGACTGGCTGGCCTGAGGTGCGGTCGGTGATCTTGCCGTGCAACGTGGCGAAAGTGGTTTCCCCGAGCGTCAGGTTTACGTCCGGGGTCGTTTGCCCTGATTTGGCGTGGATGCCTGTCTTCCGAGCGAGGAAATTCCCTCCGGAAGTGCCCTGGTCAAATTCGCACATCATCCGGGAAAGGTCGCGAATGCCCTGTTCGGTCGGGAGTTGCTCTATTTCCGCCAATTCGGGGTCGGGTACGGTGGCCGCGTAGGTGAAGTCCTCGCCGAGCCCTTCCGCAAGATAGCTTCCCTTCTCGTCCGTGGTCACCGTGACGGGCGGCGCAAGCAACGGTTGAATCTTGGCCAGGGTGAGGGTCAACCCGCCGGGCCGCACCTCTCCCGTGATGTGCACGGTTCCGTTGGGAACGGGTTTGCCGCCCGTGTCGGTCACTTTTCCCGACAGGGCTCCTCCGGGTTTCAACACAAATTCAGCGTTTTCCTTCCCGGTGGGGATTTGGGCGAAGAAGCCCGTGCCGTAGCCGTTCTTCACCACCCGGAAATCGCACAAACCCCCGTTGGGAATGGCGATTGCGAATGTGCCCTCGCTTGAGGTGGTAGTAAACAGCAGTTTCATGCCCCCGATGTTCCCGGTGGTGGTGCCGGTCATGGCGGTATGGGCGAGGCCGAGCTTGTCGTACCCATAGTACAGGCAGTCCACCGACGCTCCGGGTACGGGCGCCCCTTGCGCGTCAACCACCCTGCCCGCAACAAAGCAAACGGCCGGCACCAGCGTCACGTCGATGCCTTTGAGGGGCTTGCCCTCGGAGGTCTTGCAGGCGTTGAACGCCATGGAGAAGCCGTTCGCCCAGGCATACAGCACGCTGGGGCCAAAGGCGGTGACCCCGGCAATCTGGTACTTGCCATCAGGGCCGGTCTTTGCCCGATAGCTCCCCGAGACGTCATTCCGGTCAAAGCCCCGCCCGACCTCCAGAAAGACATCGGCGCCGGCTACGGGATTGCCGCCCTTGTCGCATATACGCCCTGATACAAACGTGGGCGCTGCCGTTCTCTTGGGCCCGGCGGGTGGGGGGGGTGTGTCGCTGGCCAGAACCGCGCCTTCAGGCGCGGCTACCGGGGGCGGCGGTGGTGCGACGGCGTCCTTGGCCGGTTCTGTTTCCGCCGCGACTGCGGGTGACGGCGGGGTTTGTCGGACCTGCGCCACGTTCACGGGTTGTGCGTCGGAGTGGGGGGGACCCGCGATTTGCACCGCGGTGTACACGCCGCCCATAGCGAGCGCGATTGCGCCGACGGCCAGTGCGAATTTGCCCAACATGGTGCTGATTCCTCCCTTGAGTGCAAGCGCCCCCGCGGCCGCACCGCCCGCTCCGGCCGCGCCGAGCCACGGTGCGGTGCCGAAAGGTATGGCGGCCAGGACGCTCTTTGCCATGGTGTCGCTGTGTTTGCGTTTTGCCAGTGCGGGTTCCACCTGGTCCCACACCGTGTCCCGAAGCATGTTTTGCGCGCGTTCCACGCGTTTGCGCATGGCGGCGGCGGAGATGCCCAGAAACGCCGCGGCCTGCTCCACCGAATAGCCCTCGGCATAGCGCAGCAGCAGCGCCTCCTGGTATGTTTCCGGCAGCATGTCGATGGCGTTCCGGATGGCCTCATGCAGTTCTTCCTGCGCCGCGCCCGTGTTTTCCGTCATGGACATTGCCTCCGTTGCGCCGTAGCGGGTCAGGCGCTGCTCGCGCCGTGCCGTCGTCCGCAGCCACATCAGCGCATGCCGCCGCGCCAACTGGCACAGCCAGCCGCCGAGCGCACGCGGGTTGCGCAGCGTGTCCAGACGCCGATAGCACTGCACAAAGACTTCCTGCGTCACGTCCTCGCAGTCGCTGGGGTTCTTCACGTAGCTGGAGCACACCGCCCACACGCAGCCGCTGTATCGGCTCACTATCTGCGCGAAGAGGCTTTCCTCGCCGGAAAGGATTCGCAGGACCAGTTCCGCTTCGTTCATTTCCGTGCTCCCGTGCGGCCTTTGCTTCCGACCGCCACTATAATGATGCCGCCGCCCGCCGGAATGCGACATGTGCCAGAAAGAACCGGAGGTTTGAGCCTCCCACCCAGTAGAAAACCCTCTGGAAAACTCGCGCTCATCGGTGGATAATGGTCCTCTTGGAACTTGAAATCGAGGTGCACCATGCCCGAAAGAGGCAAGTGTCAACGGGCGGAAGGGTTGGGCAAACAGCCGCCAAATTGCATAGGCCAAGGCGGAAACGGTATTCTATTCCCGCGCTTGTTTCGGTGATTTTCTTCCAACCTGTGAGGATCATGATGTGTCCCAGAACCCACTGATTTCCTATCTTCAGAAGACACCGGCCGACCAGCTTGATGCCGGTTTTGTGGCCTATCTGGCGCAAATGACCGAGGTGTCGAAAGTCGCCCCCACGGTGGCCAAGTCGATCGTACAGGAACTGGCCGACCAGCGGCGTTACCTGAAACTGATCGCAAGCGAGAACTACTGCTCGCTGGCCACGCAGTTGGCTATGGGCAACCTGCTGACGGACAAATACGCCGAGGGCATCCCGCACCAGCGCTTTTACGAGGGCTGCGACAATGTGGACAACGTCGAGGCCTATGCTGCGGAGCAGGCGGTGAAACTGTTCGGCGCGGACCATGCCTACGTGCAGCCGCACAGCGGCGCCGATGCCAACATGGTGGCCTACTGGGCGATTCTGACGGCCAAGGTCGAGGTGCCCTGCCTGGAGAAGTTTGGCACGACCAATCCCGCCGCGCTGTCGGCCGAGGATTGGAACAAGGTTCGTCTGGAGATTAACGGCAAGCGCCTGATCGGTATGGACTATTACTCCGGCGGCCACCTTACCCACGGCTACCGGCGGAACTTGTCGGCCAAGATGTTCGAGTCCTTCAGCTACGCGGTGAACCGCGAGACGGGCTACATCGACTACGACGAGATCGAGCGGATGGCGGTGGAACTGAAGCCGCTGGTGCTGCTGGCGGGCTACAGCGCCTATCCGCGCCTGATCAATTTTGCGCGTTTTCGTGAGATTGCCGACAAGGTTGGCGCGGTGTTCATGGTCGACATGGCGCACTTCGCCGGGTTGGTGGCGGGCGGCGTGTTCACGGGCGACGCCAATCCGGTGCCGCACGCGCACATCGTGACTTCGACCACGCACAAGACCCTGCGCGGCCCGCGCGGCGGCGTGGTGCTGTGCAAGAAAGAGTTTGCCGAATTCGTGGACAAGGGCTGCCCGCTGGTGCTGGGCGGTCCGCTTTCGCACATCATCGCGGCCAAGGCGGTGGCGTTTACCGAGGCGAACCGGCCCGAATTCAAGACCTATGCGGCGAAGATTGTCGAAAACGCGCGCACGCTGGCCGAGGCGTTCATCAAGAGCGGCCTTACGCTGGCCACGGGCGGCACGGACAACCACCTGATGCTCATCAACGTGGCCAAGAGCTGCGGGCTCACGGGCACGCAGGCGGCCTCGGCGCTGCGCGAGTGCGGCGTCACGCTCAACTACAACTCGCTGCCCTTCGACCCGAACGGGCCGATGATCACCAGCGGGCTGCGCATCGGCACGCCGGCCGTCACCTCGCTCGGCATGGGCGCGGATGAGATGGTCGAGATTGCGGGCATCATCAAGTCGGTGCTTGACGGCACGCAGGCGGCGGTACTCACCACCGGCGACAATGCGGGCAAGCCGAGCAAGAAGAAATACGTTCTCGACCCGAAGGTCCGCGAAGCGGCGCTCTCCCGCGTGTCCGCGCTGCTGGGCCGCTACCCGGTCTACCCGCAGCTTGACCTCGGCTTCCTGCAGGAGCATTTTGGATGAACAACGCCGCCACCATGACCGCGGTCTTCAAGGCTGTGTTCCTGGTCGGCACGGGCGGCGCGCTGGGCTCGCTGGCCCGGTACGGAACGTCTGTCGGCTGCGCGCGCCTGTTCGGTCCCCAGTTTCCCTGGGGCACTTTGGTGGTCAATCTGCTGGGCTGCTTCATCTACGGGCTGGCTTTTGCGCTGATTGTGCGCAACATGGTTCCGTTGGGCCCCGAACTGCGCATGTTTCTGTTGGTGGGCTTCCTGGGCGGATTTACCACCTTCTCCAGCTTCGGCATGGAGACGGTGCTGTTTGGCGCCGAGGGTGCCGCCGGGCTTGCGGTGGTCAATATTCTGGCAAACAACGTGGGCGGACTTGCCCTCTGCGCCTTGGGGCTTTGGACCGGACGTTTGCTCTGAGCCGCAACGGCGGGGTTTGCCAATACGGAGGATGGTCGATGGTGGGAATGTTCTTTCCGACAGGCGGGCTGGACCCCCTGAACTCGTCCGACTCGCTGGCACGTCAGACGGCCAATGCCGCCATGCAGGCGGCGACCTCCCAGAAGAGCGAGATCGAATTGCTCCGGGAACAGGTTGAGCGGATCACGCTGCTGAATCAGGCACTCTGGGAACTCGTGCGCGAGCGGCTCCAACTGAGCGATGCAGACCTTGAAAAGTCCGCGCAACAGGTGGATTTGCGTGACGGTGTCCAGGATGGGCGCATGTCAGAGCATCCGCTACAGTGCCCCAAATGCGGGCGCGTGTCGAATTCGCGCCACAAGAAATGCCTCTACTGCGGCCTCCTTTTCGAGGGGGACGCTTTTGGTTGATGCAATTATGCGGTGCATGCCTGAACGGCAAGGCACCCCAAGGAGCTTTTCATGGTTACTGAGTCGGCCATTCTGGACGCGTTGCGGGTCATAATCGATCCTGACCTGCACCGCGACATCGTGTCGCTCGGATTTGTGAAGAATGTGAAGATCAACGGCGGCGCGGTGTCTTTCATCATCGAACTGACGACCCCCGCCTGCCCCGTGCGCGAACGCTTTCGCGCGCAGGCAGAGGAGGTTGTGCGGGCGCTGCCGGGGGTGACGAGTGTTGATATCGAGATGACTGCCCAGCAGCGGCATGCGCCCGCCCCGTCGGTGAAGCTCGACAATATCGGTACAGTCATCGCCGTGTCCTCCTGCAAGGGCGGCGTGGGCAAATCCACGGTGGCTGCGCTGCTGGCAAGGGCGCTGCAGCGCGAGGGGCTGGCCGTGGGTCTGCTGGACGCCGACATGCACGGTCCTTCCATTCCCACGCTTTTTAACATGCACCACCCCGACATGGTTTCTCTCGGCGACATGGTTCTACCGGTGGAGGTGGACGGGCTCGCGACGATGAGCCTGGGCTATTTCCTGGGCGAAAAGCCCGCGGTTATGCGCGGGCCGATGCTGTCCAACTACGTGATGCAGCTCCTTTCCAACACCGACTGGGGAACGCTCGACTACCTGCTGATTGACCTGCCGCCCGGCACGGGCGACATACAGCTCACGCTGACCCAGCGCGTCTCTTTGGACGGGGCGATTATTGTCACCACGCCGCAGGCCCTGTCGCTGGTCGACGTGGCGCGCGGCATCCTGATGTTCGAGCGCCTGCTGGTGCCCGTGCTCGGTGTGGTGGAGAACATGGCCTTCTTGACCTGCGACGGCTGCGGCAAGGTGCACCACCCTTTCGGTGACAGTTCAGGCACGCTGCACGACCGTTTCGGGTTGGACATTCTGGCGCGGCTGCCCATCCTGCCGAACGTGCACAGCGCCGCAACGCGTGATGCGGGTGCCGACATCCCCGAGTTTGCCACGCTCGCCGACCGGCTGCACCGCGCCGTGGGCATGCGCCGGGGCGACCACGCGGGCCATCCTGAAATAACGGCTGACGAGTCCTGCGTGACGGTGACTTGGCCGGACGGCACACAGACGCGCGTATCCAACCGTGCATTGCGGCTTTCCTGCCGCTGTGCCCTGTGCGTCGATGAGATGAACGGCACGCCCATGCTCGACCCGTCGACGGTTGCGGCCGACATTCAGTCCGTGGAGATCATCCTGCTCGGCAACTACGCCGTCGGCATTTCCTGGAACGATGGGCACTCTTCCGGTATCTACTCCTGGGAGCACATCCGCCGCGTGGCGGACGAATCCTCCGCGGCCCGGTGCGGTTGCGGAAGTGTTCACAAGGAATAGACCCGCCGGTTTGGTTTTGCTCATCCGGCGGGGCCTGTGATACGATGGCCGCACACTACGGGGACAAACGCACTCAACGTTCGGAGAACGCGTGCAACCATGCTGAACCGGCTGATTCGGGCGTATTTATTTCTGATCGCGCTGTGGCTGTGCCTTTTGGGGTATGCCGGGGAACCGGCGCGCGGGCCCGTGCCGGGGTTGTCTTTCGAAAAGCGGGAAAAAGGCGGCGTATCCTATGTTGTGGCCCGTGTGCGGGTGGACCAGGCACCGTTGCACCTGTACTGGAAGGACGCCGCGGGGATTCCCTACAGGAACTTCGCAACACTGCGCGGGGCGCTTTACGAAAAGGGGGAATCGCTTGCGTTTGCGACCAACGCGGGCATCTACGCCCGCGACTACACGCCGCTGGGCCTGCATGTACAGGACGGCCTTGAACTCGAACCGCTCAATCTGAAGAATGGCGGAGGCAACTTCTTTCTGAAGCCCAATGGCGTGTTCTACGTGGCCAAGGGTTATGCGGGCGTGCTCAGCGCGGAGGATTACGCCGCTGCCAAGCCGCAACCCGACCTGGCAGTGCAGTCCGGGCCCATGCTGTTGCGCCACGGCGAACTGCACCCGCGTTTCATTCCCGATTCGGACAGCCGCTACGTGCGCAACGGCGTGGGGGTGGTCTCGGACACCGAGGCCGTGTTTGTGCTCTCGGAGCAGGTGGTGAACTTCAACGACTTCGCCCTGTTCTTCCGTGACGAACTGGGCTGCAAGGATGCCATCTATCTGGACGGCGCGCTCTCGGGCATGTATGCACCGGCCATAGGCCGGTACGACCCGGGTCTGGCCTATGTCGGCATGTTTGGCATCTCCGTTCCAAAGGCCGAAGCGGACAAGGGGGGGCGCTGACATGGTCCGGGGCCGAACAAGATATGTATGCGCCGAGTGTGGCGCGGTGCATCCGGGCTGGATGGGCCGCTGTCCCGAGTGTGGGGCGTGGAACACGATAGAAGAGGAGGCCGCCACGGCTGAGGACAGCCGTTCCATGTCCTCCGTGACCGGGGTGGTGACCGTGCCGCGGCCGGTGACCGAGGGCGCGGGGGAGACCCCCGAGCGCCTGGCAACCGGTTTGGGTGAGTTCGACCGGGTCTTGGGCGGCGGTATCGTGCCGGGTTCCATCACGCTGGTGGGCGGCGACCCGGGTATCGGCAAGTCCACCCTCATGTTGCAGGTGTCCCACCGGGTGGCCATGGACGGCGGCCGTGTGCTCTATGTGAGCGGCGAGGAGTCGTTCTCCCAGGCGCGCATGCGCGCGGACCGGCTGGGGGCGTTGGACGCCAATCTGCTGCTGTACACCGAGACCTCCATGGACGCGGTGGCGGGGCAGATCGAAAAGGGCGGCTGGCGGCTGGTGGTGGCCGATTCGATCCAGTCCATGCACACCCCGTCGATGCCGTCGGCACCGGGCAGCGTGGGGCAGGTGCGCGAGTGTGCGGCCGAGTATCTCCGGTTGGCCAAGGGCATGCAGACGCCGGTCATGCTGGTGGGGCATGTCACCAAGGACGGGATCATCGCCGGGCCGCGGCTCTTGGAACACATGGTGGACACTGTTTTATACTTTGAAGGTGAAGGTCGCCAGTCGCTGCGCATACTGCGCGCGGTCAAGAACCGCTTCGGCTCGACCAACGAGATTGGCGTGTTTGAGATGCGCGAGACGGGGTTGCACCAGGTGCTGGACCCCGAGCGCGCTGTTCCTGGGCGAACGTCCCAAAGGCGTGAGCGGTTCGGCCGTGCTTCCGGGCATGGAAGGCACGCGCCCGGTGTTGGTGGAGGTGCAGGCGCTGGTGGGTGAACCCCATGCGGGTTCGCCGAGGCGTGCCGTGTCCGGGGTCAACCCCGGCCGGGTGTCGCTGTTGCTGGCGGTGCTCGAAAAGCGGGCCGGTTTGCGGTTGTGCGACCGGGATGTCTTCGTAAACGTCGCGGGCGGCGTTAAAGTGGACGAGCCCGCCGCCGATTTGGCGGTTGCGCTGGCCGTCGCGTCGAGTTGCCTCGAGCGGCCCGTGCGCGAGGGCATGGCGGCTTTCGGCGAGGTGGGCCTCGCCGGAGAAGTGCGGGCCGTGGACGCGGCGCGGCAGCGCGCTGCAGAGGCGGCCAAGTTTGGGTTTGAATCATGCATGCTGCCGCGCGGCTGCGCCGCCGACGCGCCTTCGGGCGCCGGTGCGGTGGCTGTTGCACGGCTGACTGAGGCCATACGACTGGGACTGGAGGGATAAGATGCCGAAGAAAATCGTCAGCGAGGAGGAAGCCCTTCACGCCGCCATCCGCATGGTGGCCCCGGGAACGCAGGTCCGTGAGGCGCTGTCCATGGTCCTGCAGGCGGGAACGGGCGCGCTGTTATGCTTTGGCGACGTGGCCCGGCTTGCCCGACTCTCCGAGGGGGGGGTGCAACTAAGCGCCGAGGCGACACCGCAGCTCATTTATGAGCTTTCCAAGATGGACGGCGCGATTATTCTGGACGAAAAGGGCACGCGCATTCATTATGCGAACCGATACCTGCGTCCGACCACAGGCTTCCCCTCCGGCGAGACCGGCACGCGCCACCGCGTTGCCCAGCGCATGTCCTTCTGCGGCAAGTGCACCGTGGTTACCGTATCGCAGCGCCGCGCCGCGGTGACGGTGTTCTGTCACGGACGCCGCCATCCGGTGAAGACCGTGCAGGCGTCGGTAAACAAGGCCACCCAGGCCATCCAGACATTGGAGAAGTACGTGGCGATCCTGCAGCAGACGCTTAAGGACCTGACCATTCGCGAACTCGGGGGCTGGGTGACGGTGGTGGACGTGTGCCGCGTGCTTCAGCGCCGCGAGATGGCCGAGCGCATTATGCGCCGCGAGGTCATTCCCCTTGTGGAGGAATTGGGCGAGGACGGGCGCCTGATGGCGCTTCAGGTGAACGAGTTGCGCAAACCTTTCGAGGAGGCCCGCCTCGTGGTGCGTGACTATGCTCGGGACCGAACCGAAGACGCGGTGATCGAGCGCATTCGCGGTCTGGACAGAGACGACATGCTCAATTCGGGGCTGATTGCGCAGGCACTGGGCTGCGGTTCGGGCGCGCGTGTGCTTGAAACCAAGCTTTCGCCGCGGGGATTCCGGGTGCTGATCACCATCGGCGCCCGTTTTTCGGACACCGTCATTCACAACCTGATTGAGACCTTCGGTTCGCTGGCGGGCATTCTGACGGCAACCAAGGAACAACTGGTGGAGGTTGACGGCGTCGGCGAGGCAATGGCTGAACGTTTGCGCACGGGCCTTGAGATGCTGCGCACCCAACTCAACATGGATACCAGGAAATAAGTTATGCCCCAGGTGGTTGACTGCAAGATAACCGCGCACCAGGAGGTCGGCCGGGGTCATTACCGGATGGCCCTGCGCGCCCCGGCTGTTGCGGCGGATGCGTTTCCGGGACAGTTCTGCATGGTCGAGGTGCGGCCGGGATATCATCCGTTCCTGCGGCGGCCGATGTCGATCGAGCGCATTTTCGCCGACGGCATTTCGCTGCTCTATAAGGTGGAAGGCGAAGGCACAAGGATGCTTTCGAGCCTCGCCGTCGGCCAGTCGGTCAGCGTGCAGGGCCCGCTGGGAAAGCCCTTTCCGGTGGACGTGAAATGGGAAAGGCCGATACTGGTGGCGGGTGGTATCGGTGTGGCGCCGTTCCCCGGGCTGGCCGAAGCCATTATTCGCAAGACCGGACGCGTGCCCGAGGTGGTGCTTGCCGCCCGCAATGATTCCATGATTCTCTGCGAGAAGGATTTCAAGCGCATGGGTTGTCGAGTGGTGCTAGCCACCGACGACGGTTCGGCCGGTCGCAAGGGTTTTGCATCCGACGCGCTTGCCGAACTGGCACCCGGTCCTGGCGCGGTGGTGTATGCCTGCGGCCCGATGGCCATGATGTATGCCGTGCACGAACTGTGCGTGGCCTGCGGAGTGCAGTGCTTTGCATCGTTGGAGGCGTTTATGGCGTGCGGCGACGGTGTGTGCATGGGCTGTGTCGTTGAGGCCAACGTGGAGATTGAGGCGGAGCGCATGGTGCGCGTCTGCGCCGACGGTCCCGTCTTCGACACCACCATCATCGACTGGACGGCGCAGCGTGCCCGCACGGGAGGCCGGGCATGAGCGTCAATCTTCAGGTAAACATCGGCGGGCTGCTGATGAAGAATCCCGTGACCGTGGGGTCGGGGACCTTCGGCTACGGTCAGGAATATGACCGCTATTTCGACATATCGCGTCTGGGCGCGGTTACCGTCAAGAGTCTGTCCCTCAAGCCGCGCGCTGGCAACCCTCCCCCGCGTCTTGTGGAGACGCCCGCGGGCATGCTCAACGCCATCGGCCTGCAGAATGTGGGCATTGACGTGTATCTGTCCGAAAAGATGCCCTGGCTGCGCGAGCGGGGCTGCACGATTATCGCCAACATCTATGGCCACACCCCGGACGAATACGGGCAGTTGGCCGAAAGGCTGGAGCGCGAGGGCGGTGCCGACGCCATCGAGGCAAACCTGTCGTGCCCCAATGTCCACGATGCGCGCGATGCCGGAGGCTGCAAACTTGTTGCGCAGTCACCCGAGCGGGTGGCCGAGTACACCCGCATCGTCAAATCCGCCACCAAGTTGCCCGTGTTTGTGAAGTTGTCGCCAAACGTGATGGACATCACCCAGCCTGCGCTGGCCGCCGAGGAGGCGGGCGCCGACGCACTTTCGCTGATCAACACGCTTATTGGCATGGGCATCAATCCAGAGACGCGCCGTCCGATACTAAGCAACATGGTTGGCGGGTTGAGCGGCCCGGCAATCCGGCCCGTCGCCGTAAAGAGGGTGTGGGACGCCGCGCGCGCGGTCAAGAGTCCCATCATCGGAATGGGCGGCATTTGTACCGCGGGCGCCGCCAGGCAGTTCATTCTGGCCGGGGCGCGCGCCGTTGCAGTGGG
>CAIJOU010000350.1 GCA_903822375.1 Candidatus Hydrogenedentota bacterium | reverse complement strand
TCTTGCCCGCACGGCGCACGCGGTCAAACTGCTCTGCATAGCGCGGCCGGAACAGTGCGCGCCATTGCTCCAGGGAAATCATCAGTCCCTGCTGCGTGCCCCAGTCGTCGCCGAAAGTGACGGCGTCCACGGGATGCTGAACCGCCTGGTCGATAATGCCGTTTTCAAACTCGAAGACCAACTCCATCACGCGCACCGCCTGCTCCGGGTCCGTGCGCAGGTCCATCATGAACTGTTCGTAGCCGCGCAGGAAGGTCGCTTGATTGAACCCCGTAATGCCCAGGCCAAACTTGATAAAGCGGTCCGCGTGCTGTGCGAGTTGTTCGGCCAGCTTGTCAAATCGTCCGGCAGCGGCGGGATTGGGCGGGCGGTAGCCCGTAAAGGCGGCGCCCTCCGCCAGCGGATGGGTCTTGGGCTGTCCCATCGTCCCGTCCAGGACCTCCCAGACAAAGCCCCATTCCGTGTCGCCCGGCTCGCGCGGTACAAAATCGCGGGCGGGCCCGTATCCCACACCGATGGTGTCGGAGTCCTCAAAGTCACGGTTGCAGTAATTGATGGCCAGCCGCGGCGGGCCGCGGCGCTCAATGGCGCGGTATACGATTTCCTTGCGTGTCATGCCCGCATTCTAGCAGGAGCAGGAGTTGCGAGAAAAGGGACCGGGAATATTGCTGAAGATCCCTCTTTGCAGGGGCGGGGAATGTGGTGTTAGGTCCGGCTTTGAAGGGGGCAGTCGCGAAGCGGCGGGGGATGCGAACTTCAGGCGAAAGACCAAGATTTCTTAGGAAACTGGCCTTCCTCGACGTCCTTCACCTCCTCTTCTCCCTCCCCAGCACACCACCCAGCGCCTCCACCCGCGCCGTGCCTTCCTTCAGGGTCGGCACAAGCCATCCCCCCTCGTTCAATTCATTCCAGGCATAAACGATGACCGCACTTGCCTCACACATCTCGCCATGCTTTCCGACCCAGTCCATAGCGGATTGAACATGTTCCGCGAGTTCCTTCGGTGTTGGCGGGGTGAACCAGTCGGCGTCGGCGCTCCGGTAGGAGAAGCCGTGGTTCATTTCAGGTCTGAAATCCCACCCCGCATTAACCGTCGGTATAAAGTGCCTGCCGGTCGCGGCGCAGGCGTTCCAGAACCAGAGATTCTGCCCCGCAAGCGCGGAGTAGGGTTGTTCCTTGCTGTTGTTTCCCCCGGGATTGGCATAGGCACTGATGGCGTCCAGTCCCTGCTCCTCCAGCAGCCTTTCCCCCGTGGTCGGGTCGAACACCATGACCGCGATGTACGGTTTGCCCAATCCCTTGGCGGCACACTTGTCCGCCAGCACTTTCCAAGCCCCGCGAACGGCCTCACGCGAGCCCCAGAGGGGCAACCAGTTCTCCGTTTCAAAAAAGTACACAAGGGGCCGCTTGCCCAACACCTTCTGGTAGTTGGCCTCGGAAAAGCGCTCGACCAGATAGTCCGTGGTCGCGGGCCATTCCTCCCTGCTGCCGAGATGATAATCCCCCTTGGCCGCATCGCCTCCCGCCAGCAGCACGAGGCAATAGTTGATGTCCACGCGGTGGCTGCTCGCAAGATACAGGTCCAGGCAGCGGGTCATGAAGTGCTTGCCCGGCGCGGAACCCGGGTGGTACCAGTCAAAAGCCCAGTAGTCCAGTCCGGCCTTTTTGGCATACGCGATTTCCTGGTCCATCACTTCCTGATGGTCGCAGCGAACCTCCGCCTTGCCGTCCGGCAAAGTCTTCGCGAAGAAAGGGAGCCGATCCCGCCACTCCTGCGGTTGGAGGAACTGCTGGAAATAGCCCCATTCCGTCCACGCATCCCACCGTATGGCGCCGACAATGGGCCTTGCCGGCCGCGCCTCCGGATGAACCGGGACGGTACTGCGCTCTTCCGTCTCTGCGGCCTTCACCGAGAGTGGGGGGGACGAACCCATCATCACAACCGACAGGCCCATTAGAAAACAACCAATACCCGGCATGCCCCTTAAACCTTTCCCGATAATGCAGCCTTTTTCAGAACGTTATCCCTGAAGTTCCCCAGAGTATAACGTTTTGCCGTTACTGCGCGATCATACCCCACCGCACCCTGCCCCCCATTCCCAATTCCTAATTCTTAATTCCCAATTCCCCATTCCCCATAAAAAGGGTCCGGGGAGCGATTGCTCGCTCCCCGGACCGTCTTACTCAACGGACTCCGTCAGGGAGGACTACGGTGTGGTGATGCTGATCACGTTCGAGTACGCCGACGGGAGGGTCCCGTTGAGCGCCGCGACCCGGTACCAGAAGGTTGTGCGCCGCGTCACGTTCTGCGACGCCGTTACCGCATTGGCCGCAGCCGTGGTCGTGTTCAGGCCTGCCGTGAACGCCGCGTTCGTGGCGCGCTGAATCTGGTAGGCCGTCTCATTGGTTGCATTGTCCGTCCATTTCAGCGTGACCGTGTCCTGCCGCCCGATGGCGCCTGCCACAGCAGTCGCCGTCAGGTTGGTGGGCGCGGCCGGAGCCTGGACTATCACCACCGCCGTCGAGGTGACGGCTGCGGACGTCAGCACACCGCTTACCGCGGTTATGCGGTAGACATAGCTGGAGCCCGGCACCACCCAGGTGTCCGCGTACGTCATGGTCGTGCCCGTGCCGGTCGCCGGCGGAAGCGTTGCGATCTGGGCAAAGGCACCGCCGTTGTCGGCGCGTTCGAGCAGGAAGCTGGTCTCGTTGGTCGCGTTGTCACGGCACGTCATCGTGACCGTTGTTGCGGCGGTCTGCGCCACAACCAGGTTCGTCGGGGCCGCAGGCACCACCGGCCTCGCCATCGTGACGGACGCCGCGTTGGACACGGCGCTGCCCGCCGCGTTGGAGGCCGTCACACGGTACCGGTACGTCGTGCCCACCACCACGTTGCTGTCGTAGATGGTGGTCGTGTTGGCCGGGACGTTGGCCAGCGTGGCGAAAGCACCGCCGGCGCCGGTCGCCTTCTCGACCAGGAAGCCCGTCTCGTTCCTCGGATTGTTTTGCGTGCTCAGCGGAAGGTGCGTGACGTAGTTGTACGGCGTGGGGTCCGTCCAGTTGATCTGTGCTTCAGCCGTGGAGGCCGACGTGGCGGCCTGCAGCACCGTCACCGTCGACGCGGCGGGCGCCGTGCTCGGTACCATGAAGCACATCGGGCGCATCATGTCGTTCTCTTCGTGGCCGAGCAGATGGCAGTGGAACACGTACTCCCAGCCGAAGTTGGTCATCACGTTGCTGAGCTGTGCCACGGCGGGCACGCCTATCGGCGGCGCCACGGGCATGAAGTTGACCGTGGACCCCGCGGGCGTCGTCACATCCAGCAGACGGTTGCTTTGGGGAATACCGAAGGGCAGCCTCATCGCTGCGGCCGTCGGGCGCAGAGCGATGTAGATGTCCTCGAACGGGTTGGTCCGGATGGTGTCCTTCCAGCCTTGTTCGTCCTCATAAGGCGGCTTCACGATGTTGGCCCAGTCCACGCGGTTGATCACCTGCACGTCGAACAGATGGAAGTGCAGCGCGTGCGAGTCCACACCGATGTGGGTGATCTTCCAGAGGACCGGGGTTTCGGGCGTCAGAATCTCAGTGGGCGGGTCCATGTATCGCGCAAGGCCGATGACCGGGCCGGTACCCACGTTTGGCGTGAGCGGGTTCGGGGTCGAGCCGAGCACTACATACATGCGTCCATATTCAGGGTCAAAGCCCTCGCTGATGCCCTTGCCGGTCGGTGCCAGCGCGCCGTTTAGCATGGCCACCGCCGCGGCACCCTGGCCGTTGTCACCCGGTGCGGCCGTCAGGAACACTTGGGGCGCGGTAAGATACCCCGTGCCCGGATTGGTCAGGGTTATGGCGCCGACGGAGTTGAGCGTGACATTGGCCGTGGCTGTGGCCGCTACGCCGCCCGCAGCTGCCGGGGCCGCAATAGTCACTGTTGGGGCCACAAGGTAGTTGGAACCTGGATTCGTGATCGTGATGGCCGTAACGACGCCGCCGGATATCGTCGCCACTGCCGCTGCGCCCGTTCCCGCGCCGCCTGCCGCGTTGGTAAACGTCACTGCGGGAGCCGTCGTGTAGCCGCTTCCTGCCGTCACCAGGGTGACGCCGGCAACGCCGTTCAGCGTGGCCACTGCCGTGGCGCCCGTGCCTCCGCCGCCCGCAAAGGTGACAATGGGCGGCACCAGGTAATTGAGGCCGGGCAGGGTGGTCATGATGCTTGCGACGGGCTGGGCCTTGCCCGTCACGTTAATGGAATCGCCGGTGGCGAGATTGGCAAAGATGTCCGGATTGTTCGTGCCGTAGGCTACATTATAGGCAGACTCGGGCACCACGGGTGCATCCTGGTCCGCTTTGAAGGCTGCCGGAAGGGCGGCCTGCAGGGCGGCCAAATTGAACGGTGCCGTCGGCGTTCCCGCAATGTTGATCTGCATGATCGTGCGGGTGTTGGGGCCGAATCCCGGCACGGTTGTGGGCGCACCACCCATCGCGGTCAGATCCGGGCATCCCGTGAAGAGGTCGTTGCGTATGTCATACAGCGGCATGGGTGCCGGATTGTCGTTGTACAATATGAGCGTGGAGCCGGCCGGGACACCGGAGAAGTCCACCACCACATCGGCACGCACCGCCGGCGGAATCTGCAGTGAGCAGCTCGTCACAGCGCCGAAGGTCACGTCTTTGCGGTTGTAGTCGTAATCCACGGGCTGCGGATTAACCACTCTGACATTCGCCAGGAAGCCGCCCTCGTTTCCGATCTGGTACATCGGGGGACCCTGTGTGGTCGGGTCGGGAACGCCTCCCGGACGGCCGTCCACCGGCCACGTCGGATAGTCGGGGTCGGGGCTCGCCGGAACCATCTTGACTTCTGTGTTCATCGAACATGCCGCCGTGGCGCCTGTGCCGACGCCGGGGGCGGTGTCCGCGATGGTCACGGTCGGGGCGGACGTATAGCCCGAACCCGGGTTGGTCACGGTGATACTCGTAATTACATTGGTCAGTGTCGCCGTCGCGGTGGCCTGAATGCCGTTGCCCGCGGGGGCGGAAAGCGTGATCACCGGGGGCAGCGAATAGCCTTGGCCGGCGCTTGTAAGCACGACCGCGGCGACTTGGCCACCGGCGCCCAGCACCGCCGTGGCGGCGGCGCCGTTGCCGTGCTTGTCCCCAGCGGCGCGGGAGATGGTGACGGTGGGGGCAATAGTGTAGCCCGAACCGGCGTTCGTAAGCGCAATAGAGCCAACGCCCTTGCCCATCACGGCCGTGCCGGTCGCCTGGGTGCCACCTGCGGGGGGTGCCGAGAAGGCAACGACCGGCGCGGTGTAGCCGCTGCCGCCCTTGGTGACCTGGACGGTCAGCGGCTCGGCATAGTACAGCTGCAGGTTGAGCATGCGGTCATTGCACGCGTTCAAGATGCGGAAGCGGAAGGCCGTCGGCGGCAGTGTGACTGTGGGATAGGCGCAGCCGTTGACGATGGGTGTGTCCAGGTAGGATTCGGGGACGATGGTCGGGCTGGGCAGTACATTGTTTTTCACGACCATCGGCGGATTCATCCAGGGGCCGTAATCCCAACGGCCCATCTGGGTGATGCCGCTCGGGTCGTAGATATTCTCGTTGACCATGTATTCGTGCGGGAACCAGAGGTTGCCACCGTGGGTGCCGGGCACATAGGTGTACCAGAGGGGATCGACCGCGCCCGTCAGCGCGGCGGGCGTTCCGCCCATCGCCGCGAAGCTCGCGTTCGGAGGCGTCGTGGCATCGTTGACGAAGCTCTTGTCCTGGATGACCAGCGGAATGCCGTAGTGGTACAGGCCACCAAGCGGGTCCGGCAGCACCTTCGTGGCGATCAGGTTTTCCTCAACCTGATCGGTTATAAGATAACCTGCGGCCTCACCGCAATACACGTTCAGGCGCGTGATGCCGTAGGCGTGATCGTGGTAGAACATCAGCCGGGCCGACTGTTCATTGGTCCAGTAATAGGTCATCGAGCCCGCACCCGGATCGGGCATGTCGGGGACGTTGATCGCGTTCACACCCCGGAGATACGGGGTGTTCTCACCCGCCGGGGTCACCCACTGGTGGGTCGTTCCATCGCTTATCCAGGGCGACCGCCCGCCGTGCAGGTGCAGGTCAGCCCGGTTTTGCGTGTAGTTCTGCATGGCCACCGGGCCCATGCCCGCGCCCATGACACCGGTGTCGACCGGAACGGGGAGATTGCCGGCCGCGCCCAGGGGCAGATAATTGGTGAACTTCACGCGCGTCGCGGTGCCGCGCTTTGAAATGATCACCGGTCCAAGATAGGAGGGGGGATCGACGGCAAAAACCTGCATGCCATTGTTGAGGATTGGAGCACTGCCGGGATACGTCAGGGCAACGTGCTTGCTCTTGGCGGCATTGACCGGCGTTTCAATCTGCACATAGCCGCGCAGGTCGGTCGCAGGGAGGTCGGAACTCATCTTCTGGCTGTAGCAGACCAAAGCGATTTCGTAGTAATCGGTGCCCGGGTAGCTCGTGGTGTCGGCCACGGCAGCGGGAATGTAGTTCCCCGTCAGGCTTCCCGCCAGGGGAGCGCCAAGACCAGGCAGCACGTCGATGAACTTCCGAATGTTCGGGCTGTAGGCGAAGTTGGGCAGGTTGAGGTCCACCAGCGGGTTCTGGCCGGTGGGAAGCGTCAGCGGCACGGCCTTCTCTCCCTCGCTAAGCGGCGGGGGCGGCGGTATCGGCTCCGTGTCATCCAGGCAGGGCGGCTGCCCCTCCTGCATGAGCTGGAGGCGCTCGTAGGCCTCGTGCCTTCTCTGGGCCGCCGACTTCTGCGATTCCAGAAGCGCTGTCTGCTGGATCGCATCCGGCGTCATCGCATCTGGGTCGGCCGCGGGTCCTGCAGTCAGTGAGCTTTGCTGGGGCTGTGACGATCCACTGCCCAGTTCCGACATGGCTGATTGGTGTCCGGATGCTTGCGCTTGCGCGAGGCCGTAACCAAATCCCCAGACGAGGACGGCTACCGCCAGACCCAGACAGGTTACGAGACGCCGGTGCTTCATGGTTCCATACCCTTTCTCTTGCGTTGGATTCGACGGTGCAACTGCTCGGCCACACAGGTGGACACTTGCAGAGAATCGAATTGTTTCCTTCTACGGCCGCACACTCTCTCGGGGCAATTTGCAGGCGCATGTTGAGTCTGTGTCTTGCACAAACGCTCAACGCCATGCTTCGGAGTCTTCTGCGCGCGCCCGCTCGTCTATTCGCCCCTGGCGAAGTTTTGCGCTTGACAGGGCATCCGAAGCACTACATCTCATTGACTATCACAGATCCTTGTGCTATCCGGATGTTGTTTCCGGATGCCTCGGGTCTCTCAACCGTATCCTGTCAAAGCAAGACGCGTGCCGTTTGCGGCCATGTGCCATAAGCGGTGCTTGACCAATGACTTGCGGGGACGCGCCCATGCACGGGGAATGCGGAACGGATGTGAAGTAGTCTCACAAGCCTTGAAGCATTGGGTGCAGGGGAAAAGAGGGAGGTGTTTCTCAATGCAACGATTACAGGACCCGATGGGAGACGGCAAACGTCAGAAAGTGGTTATGCTTCACAAGTTCTGCAAAAAAGAGACATGATGTTTCTGACAAACAACCCCGGGGCGACAGGCCCCATGGAGGAAACATCATGTCTGGTGAGAAGAGTATCAAATTGGCGAAGCATTGGAAAGAGCTTTTGAGT
>CAIJOU010000349.1 GCA_903822375.1 Candidatus Hydrogenedentota bacterium | reverse complement strand
TGGAAGTCACGGCCATGAATTTTGAATAATGGCTCCGGTCAGGCGGGGGTGACACCCCACGGAAAGGAGCAGCGCAATGCAGATTGGCTTTCACACCGACGCGTTCAACGGTTCGTACTGGAACTTTGAGAAGTGCCTGCAATGGGCGCAGAAGAACGACGTGCACCGCATCGAGTGCGGCGTTATTGACGGGGTAAGCTGGATACACGGCTTGGGCTACCAGCCCCATGTGGCGCTCTACGAAGACCCGGCCCTGCTGCGCAGGACCATGGCGGAGTACGGCGTCCAATTCTCCCAGATCGACGCGGCCTACCCGCTTTCCGGCGTGGACGGGCCTGTGCGGGGCCTGCCCTACGTGCTCAAGTCGATCCCCTGGGCAAAGCATGCCGGGAGCGCCCGCGTGGCCACGACGGACGGTCTGCACAAGCCCGCCGGACTCTCCGACGACCAGGCCATGGCCCGCATGAAGGAAACCTACACGGCCATCCTCGAAACGGCCGAAGCCTACGACGTCACCATCACCATCGAGGTGCACGGCTACTTCACCACCAACCCCGACCGCATGGAAGAAATGCTCGCCTTCTGCGACAGCCCGCTGCTGCGCATGAACCTAGACACGGGCAACAGCTTTATCGCGGGCCAGGACCCGGTCGCCTTCTGCGAGCGCTTCAAGCACAAGATTGCGCACGTCCACGTCAAGGATGTGAGCGAGTCCCTCGCCGCCGCCGTGCGCGGCGACCAGACGGGCATTGCCGTCAGCCAATGCGCCATCGGCGACGGCGTCAATGCCGCCAACATCCGCCGCTGCCTCGAAATCCTGCGCGACACCGGCTTCGCCGGCACGCTCAGCATGGAATGCGAAGGCCAAGGCGGCCCCATGATCGAGCGCTCCCTGGCATGGCTCAGAAATACCCTGAACGAACTGGGCATCCCGGAAGAAAAAGACTGACGCGCATTGAAACAGTGGAAGTGCGGGACCCTGGGTCTCCTCTTGAGCCGGTCAACCACGAAGTGGCGGGTGGATGCATGCCCTGGTCCCCCATTGAGGGGGGTGGCCCGGAGGGCCGGGGGGTGTATATGTCCCCTCCTGTGGAGAGGCGGGCCTTGCCAAAGTTCTCTAACGAACGCCAAGCCCGGTTTCCCAGTTCCCGTATGCTAGAATAGATGCGGAGTGAAGAACAGTGCCGCAATGTGGGTGTTCTTCTTAAAAAGGAGGGATGGGATGGACGGCATCGCTGAAGATACAGGTGTGGTCGGCCAGACAGAGACCCCGCTCGTCCCCTCATTGAAGAACGCGTTGATCCTGTGGGCGTGCTGCTTTCTTTTCGCGTTGGCGCCCACGGGACTGGTCTATATTGCCGAGCATGCCTCTTACTGGCCCCAGGGAGCCATTTCTCCGGAAGGCGCATTTGCCCTGCAGTTCTATCTGCTTCTATTTTGGCTGTACTCGATTCTGTGTTTCGTCGTCTCCGTTTTTGTTCTCCCGGTTATAGTCGTGGCGCTGTTTTTCAGGAGTAACAGCCGTTGGTTACAGTGCATTTGTTTCGCGACGTTGTTCTTCCTCGCGGGCTCGCTTGTCTCGGCCTTGTCTCCTTTCATCGTTCGGATCAGTTTTGTCAGGACCTTCACGCCCGTCGCCGAACGCGGACAGGCAATTATCGATGCGGTGGAGGCATTTCACCGGGACCGTGGTGCCTATCCGGACTGCGTCGAGGACTTTGTCCCCGCCTATCTCAAGGAGATGCCCAAGACCGGCTTGGCCGGCTATCCCGAGTTCAACTACCGGAAGGGGGACGATGCCATCCCATATGTGGTAAGCGTGGACACCCCCCGCGGAGCTCTCAACTGGGACGAATTCATCTACTGGCCCACCGGAGACTACGACAAACAATACTGGGGAGGACGGATCGAACCTGTCGGCAAGTGGGTGTATTTTCATGAATAGTCTGTTGGCGCCAAAGGCATCCCGGCCCACCACAAGATGCGCTGCTGGGAGCCTCTGCATTCCTGCCGGCCCCTCATTCGCCATTATGGTGGTTGCTGATGTTTTGGTGCGGTAATGAGTATCAGGCACAATTGTTTATGGTTTCTTCAGAACCGATAAGGAAACGTGGATGCGCGACGAGCATGATGATGAAGATTGGGCACATGTGATCGTCAGCTTCACCATCTTGAGCGCGAAGCTGGATCCAGAACATGTCACCGAGTCTTTGCAGCTGACGCCAACAGCTACCCAGCGCGCAAATGGTCCCAAACGCCCCGCCGCTGTCAGGAAATATGCAAGTTGGAGTCTGCATAGTCCACTCCCCCACAGTTGCACAATTGAGGAACACCTGAAAGCTCTGCTGGAGGTCCTCGAGCCCAAAGTCCGGGCGATAAAGTTGTTAGCGGACAGTGAGACAGAAATGAAGTTCTATGGCAGCATATACAAATCACATCAAATCAATATTAGCTTTGGGAAAGATATATTGACTAGGGTGCTTTCAATCGGGGCGCGTATCGATATTTCATGCTATCACTCGCGTCCGTTCTGAGAGTCGCGGATGCAAGTCTACTCGTTACTTGTGGTCGATCGGCCCGGCGGCATCCGCAAATTGCTAACCACGCGACGGAGGGGCTAGAATCTGAACCTGACACGGCCGCAATCGTTTTCAAATCAATCCACGGGGTAGACACCATGAATTACACCCACCTGAACGCCGCAACCCTTCTGGTACTGCTCACCGCCTTCGTTGCCACCGCCCAAGACAACGCCAACCTGCCCAACGGCTACACCGCTGTTGCCTCTCTCGACAAAGCGGGGGAGAAGGGGCCTGCCCTAAAGGTCATCCAAGGCCAACCCCTCACCTTCCCCGGCGTTGCCGCACCCATGGACAAAGCCTACGCCGATAACAAAAGCGTCATCGTTCAAGTCACCGGACTTGACACGAAGGAAGATTATGTCCTCGCCCTCACCTGGTGGGACGCCGATGACAAAGGCCGGACCCAGTCGGTCTATATGGGACCATCCGCGGCCGCGATGTCCTGCGTGCTGCCCGCCACGGTGGCCAAGGCGTTCTTCGCGGACAAATCCACTTGGGCGACCATGCTGCTGCCGGTGCAGCCCGCCGCCATTGTGGACGGCACCGCGCTGGTGGAAGTGCGCCGCGAGGCGGGGCGAAACGCGGTGCTGAGTTCCCTGCAGGTGCTGTGCAAAACGGACAAAGAAGCCCGCAAGAAACTGCTTATTGTGACCGGCGACGACTACCCCGGCCATCGCTGGCGCGAAACCGGACCGGAACTGGCCGGCATCCTGCGCAAAGACCCGCGTCTCGAAGTCTCCATCACCGAGTCGCCCGCCTTTCTGGGTTCACCGCTGCTGGGCCACTACGACGCGGTCATGATTCATTTTAAAAACTATTCGGACCGACTCCCCCTCGGCGAACCCGTCTGGAAGGGGTTGCGCGAATACATGGAGCATGGCGGCGGCATGCTCATCGCCCACTTCGGCTGCGGTGCTTTCCAGGAATGGAACGATTTCGTCCAGATTTCCGGACGGGTCTGGAATCCCAAGTTTCGGGCGCACGATCCCTACGGCCCCTTTGACGTGTCCATTGTGGACCACGACCACGCCATCACCAAGGAACTGCCGGACTTCTCCACCGCCGACGAGTTATATACCTGCCTGGACGGCCCGACGCCCATCCACGTGCTGTGCACTGCGGTGTCCAAGGGCGACCAGAAGCCCTATCCCATGGGCTTCGTACTGGAACCCGGCAAGGGCCGGGTCTTTCATTGCACCCTGGGCCATGACGTGAACGCCCTGCGCTCCGAGGGAACCCGCGCGCTCTACCTTCGTGCGGCCTTGTGGGCGGTCGGTCTTCCCAACTCCTGACGGTACGGAAGGCGGGAACTGGAACGGTTGTCCGCCCCACACCGCCGCAGCGTCGTTCATTTGCTTTCCGCAACGGGTCGGCCGGTCTTGAGATCGCGCCAGACACCGTCGATGCGAAGTGTGACGGTGCCGCCCAGTTCGGCCACCTTTTCCAGCGGGGGATGGGTCGGAAGCAGTTCCTTGTACTCGTCGCTGTCCAGTTCCAGCGGCGTCAGCACCTCGCCCTTGTAGCTTTGTTCCACCCAGCCAGTGTCCGAGCGGACGAAGACGCGACCGGCCACCTTGCGCTGCTCGGCTTGGCTCTCCCCGGCGGGTGCGGCCGCCTGCGGCGCGGCGCCTGCGGTGGCCGATTCCGCAGCGGCGGGAGCGGGGACATTGGCTTCAGCGGACGGGGGGGATGTCTCCGGGGGCGCCTTCTTGGCACTGAGCACCTTGCCCAGCACGCGTTCGCGGTCCTGCCTGCGCAGCGGTTCCAGCGCGGGCATTCCGTCGGCGGACGGCGGCGGGGCGGGCTGCTCGGCAAGAACATCCCCCTTCTTCTCGACGCTTCCCTGCGCCGGTTCCGGCGCGGGTGTGGCAGAGGGTGCAGGCGCGGGCGCGACAGGCGCAGCAGCGGCTGGGGGAGCCGGCGCGGCGGGTGGTGCGGCCTTGGCCGTTTCGGCGGGCGCTACCTGCACCCTGTAAAGCTGCTCCTCCTTCGCTCCGCTGTCGACCGCTTTTGAGGCGGATTGCGTCTTGTTCATCGACAGCATCATGCCGGAACGGTTTGCCATGTTCATGGTGGACCACAGGAAGAATCCCACCAGCACGGTCGCCGCGGCGGCGAGCGGCCAGAAGACACGCCGGCGCGGCGCCTGCATGAACGGGCGAATCTTTACCCCTGTGTGCGGAGCATCCGCCTCGCCCATGTTTTCTCGGCGCGCAATGGCGGCGCGCACGGCTTTGGCAAAATCGTCGGGGGCCGCCTCGCGCGGCAACTCGGCGTAGAGCCCGTCAATCTTGCGCAGCTGTTCGTATTCGGCCCGCAGCGCCGGGTCGGTTTCGATGGCGGATTCCACCTCGCGCTGACGCTCCGGGTCCAGCGCGCCGTCAATCAGCGCGGACAAATCGTCGCGTATTTCGTTGTTGCCGTTCATGCCGCGTCTCCGCCGATCACGCCCCGCCGTTCCAGGCATTCCGCCAGGCGGCGTCGCGCGTCGTTCAGCCGCGATTTCACCGTGCCTTTCGGGCATTCCATCGCGTCCGCGATCTCCTCATAGGCCAGGCCCTCGAACACGCGCAGCGCGAAAGCGCCGCGCAGCGTCTCGGGCAGGTGCTCCAGACACGCCTCCAGCGCCGCCGCAAGCTCACCCTGTTCGGCCGCGCCCCGGGGACAGTCGGCCGTCGTGGCTGCCGGAATCGTCCCGGGTGCCTCGTTCTCAAGCGATTCGAGCGAGACGCCCTGGTCACGGCCTTTTCGGGAGCGGTCGCGCAACCGGTTGCGCGCCAGATTCAGCGCAATGCCGTACACCCAGGTCGAAAACCGCGCCTCGGCGAGGAATCCGTCGATGCCCCGGTATGCCCGCACAAAAGTGTCCTGCGCCACGTCGAGCGCGTCCTCGCGGTTGCCCAGCATCCGCCACAGCAGCCCGTAGACCCGGTTCTGGTTGTTGCGGATCAGCGCGTCAAAGGCCGTATCGTCGCCCGCGCGGAACCGTTCCACCAGCGCCCGATCCTCGTCCGTGCGCGTGTCCGTTTCCAACGCTGTCAGTGCATCTGTCATCGTCTTCTTTCACCTCAGACCCCGTTTTGTGGTCAGGGTTCAGTGCAATTCGTCCCGGGGGCCATTATAGTGCCCGTATCCCGCCGGTGCACGCCGTTGTTGGACAAGGCACCCGAGAACTGCGCCGTCCTAAATCCCCCTTCGAAGGGGGTGCCGCGAAGCGGCGGGGGATGTAAGCCCATGGGTGGTACCCGGAGGGAGAACACATCCCCCGGCCCTGCGGGCCTGCCCCCTTCGAAGGGGGACCTAAGACGGCCTTCACCTCAGGGTTGCTTTCTTAACCTGTTCATCCTGTCTATCCATGTTCAAAAGCGCTTCTTTCTTCGTGCCCTTCGTGGCTTCGTGGTTTATTTCTTAATCGGTTCTATCTCCGCTACCGCCGCAAAGGCGTCATTGCCCTGCCCGCTCTTCGCCACAAAACGCAGCCACTTGGCGCGCACCGGCTTGTCGAAGCGGATTTCCTGCGCCGCCGCACCGGGCTTGAACGTGCCGCCGGCCACCGCGCGGCCCCAGTCCTTGCCATCCTTGCCGGCATAAACCTCGTAATCGCCGATAAACCCGTTGGCCACGTCCTGTCGGGGCG
Organism: Candidatus Hydrogenedentota bacterium; assembly: GCA_903822375.1. Lineage (GTDB taxonomy): Bacteria > Hydrogenedentota > Hydrogenedentia > Hydrogenedentales > CAITNO01 > CAITNO01. The sequence goes on along the minus strand of CAIJOU010000349.1, from coordinate 3,114 downwards.
TGTAGCGAAGGCCGGCAAGGTCGATGCTGCCTGAGAACTGGATGCGTAACTCGTGGGGGAATGTGGGCACCTTGCCCTGGAAGGGCGTGTGCCAGATGGTCTTCGGATCGCCGTCCACCGCGTTCTTGGCGGGATATCCCCTTTCTTCACTGTCCGCCTCAACCGATGCGATGTCACTGTCCTTCTTAACGAACAGGTCGCGCAGGGTGTTGACGCTGACTTCCGTCTTGGGATTGAACTGCTCGCCCGCCATGTACGCCAGCAGCGAACGCCGCAGCGCGGCTGCTGCTGGGCGGTTGTCCAGGTCCTTTTCGATGTCGAGCGTGCAGACCATCAGTCTGCCCTTGCCCGCGCGCAGTTCAAACAACGCGCCCAGCGGCCGGTTCGTGTTCCAGTCGTCAATGACGCGCACGATGGGCTCCATGCCCTCGGGCAGCGTGGACAGGTTCATGACGCGTGACTTGTTGAGCAGTTCCCACCACTGCCAGTTTGTATAGCCGTCGTTGGGGAACTGGGCCAGTGCGGGGTCCTTCGGGTCGCAAAGCACGCCCAACTGCCGCCGCTGTCCGGCGAACCATTGCATGTCCCAAAAGACCGGCTCAAATGCGCTCAGCACGGACTGCGCCGGGGCTACGTACTCCGGCACGAGCAGCACGCTGCCGCCCTTTTCAAGGGCCTTTTCCGCCTTCTTGTCGAAAGCGTCCGTGATCAGCACGTCCCTGGCCTCGGTCTTGGGCGCCTCGCCTGGGTAGACCCAGAGGTCCCATGTGTTCTGAAAGTCGGTGCCCTCCACGCCCAGCGTTACGGTAAGTCTTGCCGGAGCAGTCACGCCGGACAGCGGCACATCCAGTTCGCCCAGCATGGTCGCATTGCCGAGTGGAATTTCGGCCGGGCTCCACGCGCCTGAGGCAACCACCTTGCCCGCCGCATCGCCGACGGTCCAGGTGACGCGCTTGTCCTTGAGCGGCGCATCGCCAAAATGGGCAATCTGTCCCTTGGCGTGGAAGGTTTCGCTGCTCCTCCAGACATACTTCTCAAAACGCAGCAGCGGTACCGTCGCACCGTTTACACGCTTGAACTCTTCAGGCGGAACGGCGCCCTTGTTGCCCCAGAGCGCGTCGGCCACGCCCACCAGTGCCGAGCCCTGGCCTGGGAAGTCCTGCACCGAAAGTAACTGGTAACCCGCCATGCCGGGCGTGCGCAGCACGGCCTCCATGTCAGCCTTGTACATCAGCCACTGCAGCCGGCCCGAGGCCTTTGCAAACGCGGTGTCCTTCCAGGCCATGCCGTTCTTCGCCAACTGCCCCTTGAATGTCTCAAGATTCCACGCCCGCAGCACGCCGGTGTACTTGTCGATCTCGTCATAGCGCGGATAGACGCACCACTGGGCCAACTCGTGCGCGATGACTGGCGCGGAGCAGCCTTCCAACGCGGCGCTGTAATCGAAATCCGTCGACGGACCCCAGTACTGCTTGTTGTTGTGTAGCCGCAGCGGCATGCGTTTGCGCTCGGGCAACACGTGGTAGTCACTCACATCCAGCTCGGGCCAGCCTGCGCAGGTGGTGTAGAGGTGGCGCGGGTCCTTCGCCTTCCAGCGCGCGATGATGTCTGTCAGGAACGCGTTCATGTTCTTGCCCGACGGCTCGTTCCCCGTCGCTAGGAAACAGAACGACGGGTGGTTCCCGTACGTGTCCAGAATGCGCATGCTCTCGGCGCGAATGTACTCGTCCGTGTCGGCATGCGTGCCCAGTTCGGTCCACACCGGCGTTTCGATGTGGAAGGTCATGCCGACGATGTCCGCCGCGAGGAAGGCCGCCTCCGGCGGGCACCACGAGTGAAAGCGGATGTGGTTCACACCGTAACTCTTCTCGGTCAGCAGCAGTTCCTGCCACGACTTTACGTCCATCGGCGGGTGTGCGGTCTGCGGGAAGATGCAGCACTCCAAATTGCCGCGCACGAAATAGGGTTTGCCATTCAGGGTCAACTGGGTGCCGTTGCGGCCGATGTCGCGAAAAGCGAACACCGTTCCGCCCGTGCCGGTCATGTTCCGGCCGCCTGCCTTCGCGGAAAGGTTTATCTCCAGTGGTTGCAGGCCTGAGTCTTCTCCCGCATCCGGCGCATTCTCCCCCCACACCCGGGCGTCCGAGGGCAGTGTCAGGGCAAATTCCACCACCGACGTTTCGCCTTTCGCGACTGAAAGAGGCACCTTCGTCTGGGCCGCGCGTTTCCTGTCATTTCCCGTTTGGGCCTTCTTGTCGCTGTCGTTGCCACGCGGTTCGAAACTGCCGCCGCGCACGGCCAATTCACCCACGGCGTCCTGTTCGGCGGCGTTCGCCACGCGCACCTTTACCTTCACGGTTCTGTCTGCAAGATTCGGATAGGCCTGCACATCGTCGATGTAGATGGGGTCGGTGGCCCGGAGCTCCATCTTTCCGATCACACCGTTCCAGTTGGTCTGCGTGTGTTCGGTAATCGAGTGGGCATTCATGCCCACGTAAAACTTCACGCGGTTGTCGATGCACAGCGTGATGCGGTGGTTGCCGGGTTTGAGCGAGACGCTCAAATCGTGAACATGGGGCGTGCACAGGCTGTCCTGCGTGCCCAGGAATTTGCCGTCCACCCACACCCGCGACTCCCAGTGAACGCGTTCCAGGTTGAGTGTGATGCGCTTGCCCGCCCATTCGGGCGGAATGGTCACGTCGCGTTCATACCATGCCGCGCCAACGTACTCGTACAGCCGGCTGAGGTATTCGACGTGCCGTTTCTCATTCGGGATGCCCTTGCCGTTTTCATCCATCGAACCCGGCAGCGTTACCGTGTCACCCGAGATGCCGTCCGCCGGCCAGCCCTCGGTCAAACCCTTGTTGTCCGGATCCATCCGGAAGCGCCATTCGCCCGCGACGGAAATGTTGTTCTTGTCCATCTCCCCCGCAGCCCAGCCCGCCGCCAGGCACAGGACCGTCAGGCACAGCATTCGTTTCATCGCAAGGCCCTCCATGATGTCGGTATTCCCGTATAAAGGCACGGTAGGCTCCGCACACCGTGCATTCTATTGTCAACAACCGCAACCGGGGTAGACGGCAGTCTCAGGTCCCCCCTTGAGGGGGGTGGCCC
>CAIJOU010000348.1 GCA_903822375.1 Candidatus Hydrogenedentota bacterium | reverse complement strand
TCCACTGCGGCCTTCTGCGCTTTATTCAAATCAATCATGAATTACCGGTCTCTCACTTTCCTGAAAGAATGAACCACAGAGGGCGCAGAGGAACACGGAGGGGATAAACGCAAGAGTATTCCGTGTCTGCAATTCTGTCCCGTCCGTTCCATTCATCCTGTTTCATCGTGCACTTGTCGCTGCTGCTCTCGGGTGCTTTGTTCTGAAACCACTTTCCCCTGCTTCCTCTGTGCCCCTCCGTGTTTTCTGTGGTTCAGCTCTCTGCTTTTGCCCTCAGACGATGAGGTCGTCCGGCTCCACCGCCGGGGTGGTGCACAGGTCGTAGGGCAACGCATCGGGCGGGAAACTTTGCATGGGCAGTTCCGCCAGCGGCCGGTACGTGCAGTCGAAGGCGGCTTCACCGCTGCTGCGGTCAATGAGCACCGACACGCCGACCACGTCCGCACCGCGCGCGCGCAGGTGCTCAATGGTCTTTTTCACCGAACCGCCGGTGGTCACGATGTCCTCCACCACGAGCACCCGCGTGCCTGGCTTGATCGCGAAGCCGCGCTTGACCGCCATCCCCCCCTGCCCGTCCTTTTCGGAGTAGGCACAACGGCAGTCAAGATGACGCGCCGTCTCGTAGGCCAGCATAATGCCGCCCGTGGCGGGACCGACGACCAGTTCAACGTTCTCGTCCTTGAATTTCTCCGCCATGGCGCGGCACAGCGTTTCGGTGTGCTGCGGATACTGCATCACGCGCGCCGCCTGCAGGAACTGCCGTCCATGACGTCCGCTGGTGTAGACAAAATGGCCCTCCAGCAACGCGCCGGTGGTGCGGAAAACATTAATGACTTCCTCGTTTGTCATGCGTTCATCTCCTCCAGTATGCGGTCCACCGCCTCGGCAGGGTTTGCGTGTTTAAGTATGGGTCGACCCACCACAATCATGCTCGCGCCGGCGGCTGCAGCCTCGGCGGGTGTCATGATGCGCTGCTGATCGTCGGCGCCGGCCCAAGCGGGGCGAATGCCCGGCGTGACGATGAGCGGTTCGGGACCGACGGCGGCCCGAACGAGCGCAATCTCGTGGGGCGAGCAGACAATGCCGTGCGCGCCCGATTCGACGGCCATCTTCGCCAGCCGCGGCACGGTCTGCGCGGCCGTCTCAGGCACGCCCAGTTCATCTCGCAGCATGGCGTCGCTCAGACTGGTCAGCACCGTCACGGCGAGCAGCCTGGTACCCGTGCCCTCCACCGCCGCGCGCGCAGCAGCTATCATTTTCCGGCCGCCAAAGGCATGCAGCGTCATCAGGCCCGCGCCCAGCGCCGCACCCGCCGCCGCCGCATGGGCGACCGTGTTCGGGATGTCGTGAAATTTCAAGTCCAGAAAGACCTGTTTGTCTCGCGCCTGCACGGCGCGCACGACCTCGGGGCCCTCACGAGTGTACAGTTGCGAGCCAATCTTGAACCAGCGGCAGGCACCGCAACGGTCCACGATGTCCAGCGCCCCGGCGCGGGTATCCACATCGAGAACGACAATCAGGTCGGTTTTGGGCATGTTGCTCTGATTCCTTGCGCATTGCGCACCGGTGTCGCACAGCGTTGCAGAGAGTCCGAATCTTGGCACCTCAGGTCGTCATCCCGACCGAAGCGCGCAGCCAGGGTACGCGGCAAACCATGCGATTCGCCCGTATTCGCGCCTTCGCGGAAGGAGATTATACCCGCTGGGCGCATGGAAGTAACAGGGAAAAGAACTCAGGGGCTCGAATTCCGGCGTGACACGGTGTGTGTCTTGTCCTATCGGGCCTGGTTTAATTCAGCGGCCCTTTTGAGATAAGTGTTGGCCTCTTCCTGGCGGCCCAATTTGGCCAGCGTGTTGCCCAGGTTAATCATGGCTTTGGCGAATTTCGGGTCCAATTCGACTGCTTTTCGCAAATACTGCTCGGCTTTTTCATATTGACTCTGATTCATGAGACACCAGCCCATGTTGTTCAGGGCATTGAGATGTCCGGGGTTCCGTTTTAACGCCTTGGCCAGCCACGGCTTGGCCGCATCATAATTCCCCTGATTCATGACAAGCAGGCCCATGTCGTTCAGGGCTTCAACGTTTCCCGGGTCCGCGTCCAACGCCTTGGTCAACCATGGTTTGGCCTCATCATAGCGCTGCTGCTCCAAGGCAAGGAGGCCCATATTGACAAGGGCGCTGCCATTCAACGGATTTACATCCAGTGACTGCATCAGCCAGGACTTGGCCTCATCGTAACGCCCCTGATACAGGGCAAGCAGGCCCAGGTTGTTGAGGTTCTTGGTATCTTTCGGTTCCACCTCAAACGCCCGCATCAGCCAAGACCCGGCCTCATCATAATGGCGCTGCGTCATGGCAAGCATACCCATGTTAATGAGTGTGCCGGAGTCTCTTGGAGCCAGCTCCAACGCCTTCGTCAGCAAACTCTTAACCTCATCGTAACGTCCCTGGTCCAGAGCCACTTTGCCCAGGTTGTTGAGAACTTTCACATCCTTCGGGTCCAACGCCAACGCCCTCGTCAGAAAAGCTCTGGCCTCATCATAGCGCTTCTGCTCCAGAGCGAGCAGTCCCAGGTTGCTGAAAGCAAAGCTGCTCTCGTGACCTGTGGCGAGCGCATGGCTGAAAAGCGCCTTGTCGTCATGCCAGTAGCCGGTCTGAACCGCCGAGCAGACTGACAACAGGACGAGCAGGATGCCTGAAACAACGGCCAGGGCGCATCGGGGCACCTGCCACAGTGCGGCCAGATCGGCCGTACCCCAAACCACCATGATGAAAATGCCTATAAGCGGGATGTAGGTGTAGCGGTCCGCATGCGACCAGCCGCCGTTTTGCACCAATCCAATGACTGGCACCAAGGTTCCCAAATACCACAGCCATCCAATGATCAGATAGGGGTGGCGGCGGGCGTGGCGAAGACTGAGCAGCGTGATCGCAGCCAGTATCACGGCCGCTCCGGCCACCTGCCACACCGGACGCATGATCGGATGCGGATAATATACCGTCAGGCCGGAGGGCCACAGGGTCTTTTCCAGATAAATCACGTAGACAACCAGACTATTTGCAAATCGCGCCGCAAGGGGAACTCTGTCGCCCAACTCCAGGTTGTCGCTGCGCGTCCCCGTCAGTATGAGCGTGACAACGCTGAAGACTGCTGTCAGCAGAAATAGGGGAACCTTCTCCACAACCAGCCATGCCGTCCTGCGCGCCATTACGACGGGTGTGACGGCAAGGTCCACTTGGTTCAGGGGCCAGTAGTCCAGCAGCAGCAGCGCGAACGGCAACATAAGCACTGTGGGCTTGGACAGCAAAGCCAAAAGGAACATGATTGCCACAGCCACATACCGTGCCGGACTGGGACGATTCCGATACCAGGCATATGTGCCCAGGGACACCGTCCAGAACAGCATGCTGACCACGCCCTTACGCTCCGCTATCCAGGCCACCGTTTCCACATGCAGGGGGTGAACGGCAAAAAGGGCCGCCAGCAGGGCGCTTGGCCAAACACGGCGGGTCATTCCCGCGAACACGAGGAAGAGCAGGACCGAATCGATGGCGTGAAGGATTAGGCTGCTCAGGTGATGCCCCCACGGATGCAGCCCGTAAAGTTCACAGTCGGTCATGTGGGTGAACCATGTGACCGGCAACAAGTATGTGGAAACGTCCTCCGTAAAGGACCAAACCACATTGGACCAGACCAAGCCCGCCTGAACATGCCAATTGTCCGTAACAACAATGTCGTCGTCACACTTTACAAAGCCGTGCGACAGCGTCTGGCCGTAAATGGCAACACACGCCAGGACGAGGGCCACGCAAACGCCCGCCACGACGTGCTTTCGCGGCATGGCCAACCGCAGACCAGGCACGGAGGCGGCGATATGCCTGGCAGGCTGTTTCACTCTCTTCTTTTCTGACCTTACATGTGCCATATTGCGTTGTATTCAGTGAATTCCAGACCATCACGCCAATGCAACAGGCCGTGCACAACTTTTCACGGACTGTCGCCCCGCATCAGAAAAACGACTTGCCCCTGGTTGCGCGATAGAAAAAGACCTGGGTTCACGCGGGCAACAGATTCCCAGAGGCGGTAAAGACCACGAAACCCATCATGCACGCCGGTGCAATGAACCCTATGCACGCCACGACCGGCTAGCTTCGCCGGTTCTTGCGCTTGTGCAGCCGCAATGGAGCCCCTTCGACAGTGAATTCCTTGCACTTCAGGCACTTGTTGGGAACTTGTCCGGCCAGAAACCGCCGCAAGAGACTGTGATAGGCCTCGCCCTGAATGATCTCCGGCAGTGTCTGGGAATACAGATTGCCTATTGGCAGTTCAGTATTCCAATCGAAGCAACAGGGAGAGACATCGCCGTTCGTGAAGAGGTTCAGATTCCCCCGCCACGGCTCCATGCACAGATACTGTTCCCCGAAGTCTTTGGAAGTGCCTATTTGCGGGCTAATCTTTATGTGTTCGGCGAACTCGCTCCACTCTTTCAAGACGGATGAGACCTTGTCCTGGTTTCCCGGATGCGCAACAATCGAAAGCTTCACTTCCGTGTCGCTCCTCTTCACTTTGGCAAAGGCCGCCACGTTTCCCCGCAGAACGTCCAGGTCTATTCCGCGCATTTCCCCGGCGTTCTTATTGTCGGCCTCAATAGAGACGGTGAGCACCGACAGGTGGGATTGCGCAATGCGCTCCAGCGTCTCCCCCTTCAGCAGTGTTCCGTTGGTAAATAGGATGGCGCGGATTCCCTTGCCCGCGACATAGTCAATCATTTCGTGTATGCGGGGGTGCAGTAACGGCTCCCCCCAGAGGGAGAAGGTTACGCTTTCCACCGACTTTGGAAGTTCGTCCACAAACTTGCAGAACAGGTCCCACGGCATGAGCGGCGGGCGGTGCCCCTCAAATTCATTCACGCCCCAGCACGTCTTGCAGCGCAAGTTGCAACCAAACACGGGTTCAACGAGCACCATGGGCACCCGGAAGATGCGCGGCACCCGCAGCGCATAGTACGCCAGGTTCATGGCGAGAGCGAAACAGGTCGACGGACGCTGTATTCTCTCGTATATCCAGTCCGCGTGCACAGAATCGCGGTAGACTATACGTGACGCGACCGCGAAAGCCGCACGCAGCACATGCTCAGTCAAGGTTTTCCACTTCATAAAGGACTCGTAACTCCTTCGGTAGTATAACACAATCGCAAGGCAGACAAACGGGGGGAAACAGGACAACACCGACGGGCAAACGCATGCTCATCCTGTTCAGCCCACTTCAGGCCCCCCTGCGAGAAAAGTCATGCTGCTTTTGTGTTGCGGGATTCCAGAATCATTCGCGGCAGGCACGGAGGCGATCGTCAGCGCACGGCAGGCCATGCCGCCGCGCATGCAGGAAATTGGAGATGATTTCGACGCCGTCCCGCCACTGCGCAGCAGAACCGGGTAAGGCCGGAGAGGCCGTGCGCATCCCGCATTGTTCATTACTTATTGACCAGTGGCGCTTGATTCAATTCGGCGGCTCGTTTACGGTAAGTCCTGGCCTCTTCCTGGCGGCCCAGCTTGGCCAGCGCGTCACCCAGATTAATCATGGCCTTCGTGAATTGCGGGTTGATCTCCAGGGCTTTTCGGAAGTAGTTCTGGGCTTCTTCGTATTGCCCCTGATTCATGAGGCACCATCCCATGTTGTTTAGCGCGTTGACATGCCCTGGATTCAACTCCAATGCCTTCGCCAGCCAAGGCTTGGCCTCGTCATAACGCCTCTGGTCCATGGCTAGCAGGCCCAGGTCGTTGAGAATGTCGGTATTCTCAGGGTCCATTTCAAAAGCCTTTGCAAGCCATGGTTTGGCCTCTTCATAGCGTTCTTGGTTCATTGCAAGCACCCCCATATTGTAGAGGGTGCTGACGTATTCCGGCTCCAGGCTTAAGGCTTTTTTGAACCACCGTTTGGCCTCGTCGTAGCGTTGCTGGCACAGGGCGAGTCTGCCCATGTTGTTAAGGGCTTCAACGTTTTCCGGGTTCCCGTCCAGCGCTTTCGCCAGCCACGCCCCGGCCTCATCGTAGCGCCCCTGGTCCATCGCGAGCAGGCCCATATTGTTAAGTGCGCTGGGATACATTGGATCGACACTCAGCACCTTCTTCATGCAGTCCTCGGCCTCATTATAATGTCCCTGGTGAAGGGCGATCATGCCCATATTGTTGATGAAACCTATATCGTTGGGTTCCAGATCAAGCGCCTTTGTCACCCACGTATTGGCCTCATCATAACGCCGCTCCTCCAAGGCGAGCACACCCAGCATATTGTAGGCAACGCCAATCTTCTGGCCAACGGCAAGCTCATGGTCGCCGAGGGTCTTCGTGTCACGCCAGTAGCCGGTCTGGATGATTGCGCAGACGGTCAACAGGACAAGCGGGAAGCCTGAAGCAATGGCCACGGCACGCTTGGAAACATGCCACTCTTCAACCCAGTCGGCCGCGCCCCAGGCAACCATGGCGAAAATGCCTGTGAGCGGGATGTATGTGTAGCGGTCCGCGTGGGACCAGCAACTGGACTGGACCAGCCCAATAACGGGCACCAGGCTTCCCAAATACCAGAACCACCCGACGATCAGATAGGGACGCCGACGGGCTTGATAAAGACAGAACAGAGTGACAGCGACCAATATCACGGCAGCCCCAACCACCTGCCACAGCGGACGCGAGAGCGGATGTGCATAAGCCACTGTCAAGCCCGAGGGCCACAGGGTCTTTTCCAAGTAAAGCACATAGACGACCAGGGCATTGGCACATCGCGCCATCAGGGGAACTTTCTCGCCGAAATCAAGAAAGCGGCTGCGCATCGCTGTCAGTATGAGTGTGGTCACGCTGAAAATCGCTGACAGCAGAATAAGCGGAATCTTCTCCACCGCCAGCCATGCCGCCCTGCGCGTCATGACGCCGGGCGGGCCGTTGCGGTCTATTCGGTCCAGAGGCCAGTAGTCCAGCAACAGCAGCACGAACGGAAGCGCCAGCACCGTGGGCTTGGACAGTAATCCCATAAGAAAAATCACCGCCACGGCCAGATACCGCGCCGGATTGGGACGCTGTTTGTACCAGACGTAAGCCCCAATGGTCGCAATCCAGAACAGCCCGCCGAGCAGACCCTTGCGTTCCGCCACCCAGGCCACCACCTCCACATGCAGGGGGTGAACGGCAAAAAGGAGCGCCACCAACGCGCTTGGCCACAGACGGCGGGTCACGCGCGCAAACACGAGAAAGAGCAGAATTGCATTGATGGTGTGAAAGATGAGGTTGGTGAGGTGATGCCCCCACGGACGCAACCCGTAGAGGTCGCAGTCCGTCATGTGGCTCACCCAAGTGACTGGCATCAAATATGTGTTGGGGTCTTTGGTAAAAGCCCAGATCACATTGGACCAGCTCAGTCCCGCCCGCACATGGTAATTACCGGTAACGGCCATGGGGTCGTCACACTTGACGAAAGCGTGGAAAAGCGTCTGGCCGTAAATGGCGAAACACAGGAAAATGAGAGCCGCACAAACGCCCGCCAAAATGCGCTTTTGGGGCATGGTCAGGCGTGGCCTGCACGCGGAAACCGCGACCTCCTTTGTGACAGACGGTTTCGCTTTCCTTTTGTCTGCTTTCACATGTGCCATATTGGGTTGGTTCAGTAAATCACAGGTCGTCGCGCAAATGCAATACGATTATATCGTTGCGCGCATGCTTCCGAAAAGGGGCAAAGCGTCATGGCGGTTGAACACCTGACACTGAAAAACCAGCCGCGGAGAATAGAGAAGCCCGAAGAAGTGCGCCCCTCCAGAAACAGGTTGACACATTTAAGAAAGATACCGCCTGAAGAACAGACTCTTGGTGAGATGCACCTTGAGTCGGACCGTACGAGTCCGGGTTCGAGATTCGCGCGCTGAGAGTTTGGCGTTGAAAACGGAGATGCATAGACAAAGAACCAAAGCGTGCACGATATGCATGAGTCCGGAAGATGTCAATAAATGCCTCGCTTTGCGCGGGCCCTGTGCGGCGGCGCGTGAGAAACTCGACAAGAAAAACTACTGGTTGCCGACACCCAAGCGCCACCCGTCCAGGCCACAAGGCGCCTTCTTCACCGCCACCGCTATTCCCCGCACAACCTGACCAGAGAACCGTGCGCGCCCCACGCGCTTCATTTCTCTTTCACCATTCCAGATCGGTTCAATTCCGCGGCCCGCCTAAGGAAAGTATCCGCTTCCGCCTGGCGGCCCAGCTTGGCCAGCGTATTGCCCAAATTGACCATGGCCTTGGTGAATTGCGGGTCTGTTTCAAGGGCTTTTCGGAAGTAGTGTTGGGCCTCTTCGTATCGTCCCTGATTCATGAGACACCAGCCCATGTTGTTCAGCGCGTTGACATATCCTGGGTTCAGTTCCAAGGCCTTGGCCAGCCAGGTCTTGGCCTCGTCAAAACGCCCCTGGTCCATGGCGAGCAGACCCATATTGTTGAGCGAGTCAACATATCCCGGGTCCAAATTCAACGTCTTCATAAAACATCGTTTGGCCTCGTCATAGTTTTTCTGATAAAGCGCAAGCAGGCCCAGGTCGTTGAGAACATCCGTATTTGTCGGGTCAAGGTCCAGCGCCTTTGTCAGCCATGGCTTGGCCTCGTCATAATGCTCCTGCCTCATGGCGAGCACGCCCATGTTGTAAAGAGCGCTGACATAACCCGGGTCCAAGCTTAACGCCTTCGTCAACCACTGCCCGGCCTCGCCGTACTGCCGCTGCTCCAGGGCGACTTTGCCCAAGTTGTTTGCTATACCCGGATTTCCCGGTTTCAGTTCCAACGCCCTCATCAGCCAGGGCTTTGCCTCATCATAGCGCCGCTGGTATATGGCGAGCAGGCCCATATTGTTGAGGACACTGGGGTTTTGGGGATCCAAATCGGATGCCTTCTTCAGGAAAGCCCTGGCCTCATCATAATGCCGCTGTTGCATGGCGAGCAGGCCCATATTGTTGAGGACATTGGGGTCTTGGGGCTCCAATTCCAATGCCTTCGTCAGGAAAGCCTTGGCCTCATCATAGTTCCTCAGTTGCGTGGCGAGCCGGCCCAAATCATTGAGAAGACTGAGGTCTCCGGGTTCAAGACCATACGCCTTCGTCATCCAGGACTTGGCCTCATCATAACGCCCCTGCTCCAAGGCAAGCACGCCCAGATTATCGAAGGCGCTGACATACTCCGGGTCAAAGTCCAACGCCTTCATCAGCAAGGACCGGGCTTCATCATAGCGCCGCTGGTTAAGGGCGATCACGCCCAAGTTCTTGTAAGCCAGGCTGCTCCCCTGCCCGACGGCTATCGCGTGGCGGAAAAGCGTCCCAGTGTCGCGCCAGCATCCGACTTGGACACCCGAGACGACGGCAAACAGGACAAGCAGAATTGCCGAAGCAATGGCCGCCGCGCGCCGTGGCACATGCCACGCTTCAACCAGGTCGGCCGCGCCCCAGACAACCATGACAAAGATCCCAATGAGGGGTATGTAGGTGTAGCGGTCTGCATGTGACCAACCGCCGGCCTGCACCAATCCAATGACCGGCACCAGACTTCCCAAGTACCACAACCACCCGACAATCAAATAGGGATGCCGGCGGGCTTGACGAAGACAGAACAGCGTGATCGTGGCCAGTATCACCACCGCCCCGGCCACCTGCCACATCGGCCGGGTGATCGGATGCGGATACGCCACCGCCAGACCAGAAGGCCACAAGGACTTAACCAAATAGAGCACATAGACGACCAAGGCATTGGCGCATCGCGCCAGAAGGGGCACTTTCTTGCCGAAATCAAGGTGGTGGCTGCGCAACGCTGTCAACATGAGCGTGGTCGCGCTAAAGAGCGCTGTGAGCAGGACAAACGGAATCTTCTCCACTGCCAGCCATGCCGCTCTGCGCGCCATGACGCCGGGCGGTCCGTCGCGGCCGATTCGGTCCAGGGGCCAGTAGTCCAGCAACAGCAGCACGAACGGCAATAACAACGCCGTGGGCTTGGACATCAACCCCAAGAGGTACACAAACGCCACGGCCAGAAATCGCACCGGGTTGGGGCGCTGCCTGTACCAGACATAGGCGCCAATGGCCCCCGTCCAGAACAGCATGCTGAGGATCCCCTTGCGTTCCGCTATCCAGGCCACCGTTTCCACATGCAGGGGGTGAACGGCAAAAAGGGCCGCCACCAAGGCACTTGCCCACAGCCGGCGTGTCATGAGCGCGAACACGAGAAACAGCAGGATTGAGTTGACGGTGTGAAGGACAAGGTTGGTGAGATGATGCCCCCACGAATGCAGCCCGTAGATTTCGCAGTCAGTCATATGGCTCATCCAAGTGACTGGTATAAAATACGTCGCGGGGGAATCGGTAAACGCCCAGACCACATTGGCCCAACTCAGTCCCGCCTGCACGTGGAAATTGTCCGTAACGCAGGTATCGTCATCACACTTGAGGAATTCATGCGAGAGCGTCTGGCCGTATATGGCGAAGCACAAGAACACGAGAGCCGCGCAAATCCCCGCCATGATTCGCAGTTGCGACGCGGTCTTACGGGACTTCGGAGGGGAAGCGGCTGCCTCCTTGACTGGCGGCTCCGCTTTCTTCTTGACTGGTTTGACATGTGACATGGCGCGTTAAACTCAGTAAATCACAGGTCACCGCGCAAATGCAACGTGTTAATATCGCGGGCGGCACGCTTGCCTCAGAAAATGGGGCCCTGTTGCGCCGACTCAATTGCCCTCGCACAACCGAAGCTGATGACTGTGAGTGATTCAGTCTTATTTGACCGTTCGAGACTGGCTGGATTCCTCGGCCCGTTTCAGGTAATTTCGTGCTTCATCCTCGCGGCCCAGCTTGGCAAGCGTATTGCCCAAATTAATCATGGCCTTGGTGAAATTAGGATCGATTTCAAGGGCTTTTCGGAGGGGTAGCTGGGCCTTTTCGTATTGGCCCAGATTCATGAGACACCAGCCCATGTTGTTCAGGGCATTGACATGTCCCGGCTTCAGGGCCAACGCCTTCTCCAGCCAGGGCTTGGCCTCATTATAGCGCCCCTGGTCCATGGCGAGCAGGCCAACGTTGTTGAGCGCGTCGACATATCCCGGGTCAAGGTCCAGCGCCTTCGTCAGATAAGCCTTGGCCTCATCATAGTGTCTCTGATAGAGGGCGAGCAGTCCCAGGTCATTGAGGGCGTCAACATGTCCCGGGTCCAGTTCCAGCACTTTCTTCAACCACGGCTTGGCCTCGTCGTAGTGCTCCTGGTCCATGGCGAGCACTCCCTGATTGTACAGGGCGCTGGCATATTCCGGGTCAGAGTTTATCGCCTTCGTCAGCCACTGCCTGGCCTCGTCGTAGTGCCCCTGGATCAGGGCCAGTCTGCCCAGATTATTAAGAATTTCAGCATTCTCCGGGCTCAGAACCAGCGCCTTCGTCAGCCACTGCCTGGCCTCATCGTACCGCCCCTGCTCCAAGGAGAGCAGGCCCATATTGGTAAGGGCGCTGGGATTCTTGGGATTCACCTGCAACGCCTTCGTCAGAAAACTCCCGGCCTCCTCGTAGTGCCTCTGGTACAGGGCAAGCAGGCCCAGGTTGTTGAGGCTCTTGGGGTTCTTGGGTTCCACGCGCACCGCCTTCATCAGCCAAGGCGCGGCCTCGTCATAGTGCCGCTGTTCCATGGCGAGCAAGCCCATATTGGTAAGGGCGCTGGGATTTCCGGGGCTCACATCCAACGCCTTCGTCAGGAAAGTCTCGGCCTCTTTGTAGTGCCTCTGGTGCAGGGCGAGAAGGCCCAGGTTGATCAGGGTGTTGGCATGTCCCGGTTCCAAATCCAGCGCCTTCGTCAGCAAAGCCCTGGCCTCGTCATAATGCCGCTGCTCCAGGGCGAGCAGGCCCAGGTCGCAGTAAGCAACGAAGCTCTCCTGCCCAACGGCTATCGCATGCCTGAAGAGTGTCCCAGTGTCCCGCCAATAACTGGCCTGGACGCCCGCGCCGACAGCCAACAGCGAGAGCACGACACCCGAGGCGACGGCCACAATACGCCTGGGCACCTGCCACGCCGCAACCAAATCAGCCATACCCCAGGCAACCATGGCAAAAATGCCAATAAGGGGAATGTAGGTATAACGGTCCGCATGGGAAAATCTTCCGGCATCCACCAGTCCAATGACGGGCAGCAGAGTCCCCAGATACCAGCACCACCCAACGATCAGATACGGATTACGGCGCGAACGGTTAAGACAGACCAGCGTAATCGCGACCAACATCAGGGCTGCTCCGGCAACCTGCCACACTGGAAGCGAGGCCGGAAACGGATAATACCATGTCAAACCCGTGGGGCACAGCATCTTTACCAAATACAACGCATATGCGACCACCGCGTTGGCGCATCTGGTGACGAGGGAGACGCGTCCCGGAAGGGTTTGACTGTTGTTGTAGCGCATCTGCAACAAGAAGGTGAGCAGGCCAAAGAGCGCCGCCATCAAGAACAGGGGAACCTTCTCGATGGTTAGACGAACGACCTTTCGGGCCATGGCACCGAAAGGCTCGGTGCGATTCACCCGGTTCAAGGGCCAATAGTCTAACAGCAAGAGTGTGAAAGGCAGTGTCACCACTATCGGCTTGGACAACAATCCCAGAAGAAACATCAGCACCACGGCCAGATAGCGAACCGGATTGGGGCGCTGACTGTACCAGACATAGGCACCAATGGCGGCCATCCAGAACAGCATGCTGAGCAAGTCTTTGCGCCCGGCTATCCAAGCCACCGGCTCCACGTGCAGGGGGTGAATGCAAAAAAGGGCCGCCATAAACGCGCTGGGCCAAAGACGGCGGGTCACTTTCCTGAAAATAAGAAAAAGAAGAACCGTGTTTATGGCGTGAATAATGATACCGTTAAGACGGATCCCCCACGGCTTAGGCCCATAGATTTCACAGTCCAGCATTAAACTTATGCCGGTGACCGGATGCACGTATGGGGTTATGGCGCGCTCGTCAGTACAGGCGTAGACTATGTTGGCCCAACTCAGCCCGGATTGAACCGTATAGTTCTCTCCGACATATGCATTGTCGTCGTAACCCACAAAGCCGTATGAAAGGGTTTGGCTAAAAATGGCAAAGCATGCGAGAACCAGAGCGGCACAAATACTCAATACCATGCGCTTTTGCTGAATGGTTTGGCGTGGTTCGGTAGTGGGCCCTGCGACCTCCTCAACAGGGGGTTTCGCTTTCTCTTTGCCTGATTTCACATTTTTCATATCACGTTAAGTTCAGTAAGTCACAGGCCGCCGCACGGATGCATCACGCACACGGTCCCTAACAGTCCGTTGACTTGCCGCGGGATGGCAACATGCCCTTGGTGGCGCGATAGAGA
The DNA here is from genome assembly GCA_903822375.1 of Candidatus Hydrogenedentota bacterium. Classification (GTDB taxonomy): domain Bacteria; phylum Hydrogenedentota; class Hydrogenedentia; order Hydrogenedentales; family CAITNO01; genus CAITNO01. The sequence goes on along the minus strand of CAIJOU010000348.1, from coordinate 695 downwards.
AATATGGGGGTGAACGCAGGTAGCATCCACGCCTGGGGGTGGCAACGGATCAGCCGCGCAATCCTGCGGGGATTCATGTAGAACCGGCGCAGCGCGAGACGCTGATAGTAAAACAGCGTCTCGTCGGGAAGGTCCGTCAGATTCACCCGCATGCCCGAAATGTCCATGTCGTCGTAGCGGATGTTCGCGATCTTCTCTGGATGGTCGCGTTGGACTATGTCATAAAGGGTCGTCCCCGGAAAGGGCGTCACCGTATAGAACGCCACCGTGTGGAAGGGCGATTTACAGGCAACGTCTATGGTCGTCTTGATTTCCTCTTCCGTTTCTGTCGGGAAGCCCATCATGCAAAAGAGGTTGGTGTACACCCGCTTTGCGGTGATGTATTCGGCGCACTCGAGCAGTTTCGGAATGTTCATCACCTTGCACGTGAATTTTTGCAGGCGGGGCGACCCTGTTTCCAGCGCCAGGCTGCACTGGTACGTTCCCGCATCAACCATCGCGTCAATGACCTCAGTGTTGAGCAGGTCTGCCCGGAGCCCGTTGGGGAAAGCCATGCGCGTCTTGACACCGCGCTGTTTCAGCATGTCGCAGATTTGCAGCACGCGTTTGGGTTTGAAGTTGAAGTTGTCGTCGAGGAATTCAAAGTCGCAAATACCGTAGGTCTTTTGCAGGTGTTCCAGTTCATCAACCACCCG
>CAIJOU010000347.1 GCA_903822375.1 Candidatus Hydrogenedentota bacterium | reverse complement strand
GGCGTTGCACGACGCCGGCATGGAGATCATTCTGGACGTGGTCTTCAACCACACTTCCGAAGGCAACGAGCGGGGCCCCACGCTTTCCTTCAAGGGCATCGACAACAGCGTCTACTATCTGCTTGAGGACGGTGCCTACCTGAACTTCAGCGGATGCGGGAACACCATCAACTGTGGCCATCCCCTTGTGCGCGATTTCATCCTCGACTGTCTGCGCTACTGGGTCGCCGTCATGCACATCGACGGGTTTCGTTTCGACTTGGCCTCGATCCTTGGCCGGGACCTCAACGGCAACATCCACGAGGACGCCCCGTTGCTTGCGCGTATTGCCGAGGACCCGGTGCTGCGTGACGTAAAGCTCATCGCCGAGGCATGGGATGCGGGCGGCGCCTACCAGGTCGGCTCTTTTGGCGGCGAACGCTGGGCCGAATGGAACGGGCAGTACCGCGATGATGTCCGGCGGTTCTGGCGGGGCGAACCGGGAATGCGGGGCCGCATGGCCATGCGCCTTACCGGAAGCGCCGACCTGTACGCGCGGTCGGAGCGCACCGCGCTGCACAGCATCAATTTCATCACCTGCCACGACGGATTCACCCTGCGGGACCTGGTCTCTTACGACCACAAGCACAACGAGGTAAACGGCGAGGGGAACACGGACGGACTTGACGACAACGTGAGTTGGAACTGCGGCGTCGAGGGGGAGACCGCCGACCCGGAGGTGAACGCACTCCGCCTTCGCATGCAGAAGAACTTCCTCGCCACGCTTTTCGTCTCCCTGGGCATGCCCATGCTGCTTGCCGGCGACGAGTTGGGCCGCACGCAGCGGGGCAACAACAACGCCTACTGCCAGGACAACGAGATTTCATGGATTGACTGGTCGTTGCTGGAAAAGGAGGCCGAACTCTACCGGTTTTGCCGCGGCATGATCGCTTTCCGCATGCAGAACCCGGCCTTGCGGCGCGCTGAATTCTTCACCGGTGTCACCCCGGATACCCCGATAGAGGAGGCCGACCTCCGCTGGTTCGATGAAAACGGCGAATCCGTCGCATGGGATGCCGGGCGCAACACCCTGGCGGCCCTTGTTCACCGCCGCGAAAACGGCGGAGTCGCCCTTTGTCTGGTCTTTAACGCCATGGACGAGGCCGTTGAGTTTGTTCTTCCCGAGGGACCATGGCAAATTCGGGTCGATACATCCGCCGCCCCCCCGGAGGATATCGTGCTCGCAGCGAACTCCTGCCATACGGTCAAGAAAAAAGTAACACTTGCCGCCCGTTCAATGGTGGTTCTCGCCGCGCCGGAAACTACGCGAAAGAAGGCCTGAGAGGCCCTGTTGGGTCCCGCCGACAAAGTTCGGTTTCGGCGTCGCTTCGCTTTGCGGAATATGGGACGAAAAGCCAACCGTTCAACCGTTGTTCATTCCTTGCGGGCGAAAAACAAAGTGCGTATACTCTGTTTCAGGGTCTGGCAGTATGGTTCAAGTAGGTGCCACAGGCCGCCCTCTCGGTGTTGTACTTTGTGCTGTCCACGGGCAGTCTTGGGAGAAATGTCCACCCGATGAAGGTTCAGTTTGTCGATCTGGTCAGTCAGTACCAAGCCCTGCGAGGCGAAATTCACGAGGCGCTGGAGGCCGTGATGTCGACGGCGTCCTTTGTGCTCGGTGACGCGGTGCGCGAGTTCGAAGAAGACTTTGCAGCGTATTGCGGTGCCAGGCACTGCGTTGGCGTTGCCTCCGGTGCGGATGCGCTGCATCTGGCGCTGCGCGCGCTGGCCATAGGACCGGGCGACGAGGTGGTCACCGTGGCAAACACCTTTATCGCCACGGTGAACGCGATTACGCTGGCCGGGGCGGAACCGGTGCTGGTGGACGCGAAAGCCCCCTGGTACACCATGGACCCGGCCCTGCTGGAATCCGCGATCACGCCCCGGACGCGGGCCATCATGCCGGTGCACCTCTACGGGCAGCCTGCGGACATGGACCCCATCCTGGAAATTGCCGACCGCCACGGTCTGGCGGTCGTGGAAGATGCGGCCCAGGCGCACGGCGCGCGCTACAAGGGTCGGCGCGCGGGTACGATGGGCGTGTGCGGCTGTTTCAGCTTTTACCCGGGCAAGAATCTGGGATCTTACGGCGAGGGCGGCGCGGTGGTCACCGACGACGAAGCACTGGCCGGCGCGCTGCGCATTTACCGCAACTGCGGCCAGTCAGAGAAATATGTCCACCCGGTGGTCGGGTTCAACAGCCGCCTGCAAAGCATGCAGGCGGCTGTGCTGAAAGTGAAACTGCGTCATCTGGACGGGTGGAACGAGAAACGCCGTCACTTCGCGGCGCTTTATAATGAAGGCTTGGCGGGCACGGACTTGGTGCTGCCGATAGTGATGCCCGGTGCCGAGCCCGTCTGGCACCTGTATGTGGTGCGCCATCCGCGTCGGGACGACCTGATGGCGTTTCTAAAGGAACGGGGCGTTTTCTGCGGCATCCACTATCCCGTTCCGATTCATCGGCAGCAGGCCTATGCCCGGGTGCGCACCATTCCCGAGGGCGCCCCGGTTACCACCGCCGAGGCGGCAGAACTGCTTTCGCTGCCCATGCACCCGGATTTGACCGATGAACAGGTGGCGCACGTGATCGAATCGGTTCGCGCGTTTGCCTGAGAATGTGCCGCACAAGCCGGAACAGGCGCAAATGACAGAGTCCTTATTAAATACTGGGGTGCCCAGGGACGGTGCCGGGGAACTGGACCCGTCGAGCTGGGCCGTGAGTTGGGGACGCGGTCGCAAGAGACAGGTACTCGCTCTGGCCCAGGCCGCGGGTGATCTCGCTCTGCTTGCCTGCAGCGTGGTGATGGCCTATTTGATGATCTACTCATGGCCGGCATCGCTGGGCGGTGCACCCGCCACAATACCGGCCATGGTTCCCGCCCTGCTGCGCACGGTGAGCACGCCGGAATTCGCCCCCTATTTTCCGCTCCTGCTGATCATGCCGGTGCTGCGCCTGCTGGTTTTCGAGTGGGTCGAGCTGTACCGGGTCAGCCTTTGTGACACCCGGCCTTTTGGACGGACGGGTACGGTGCTGAAGGGCGGATTGCTGGGTTCGGCACTGATGTTGCTGTTCTTCAGCGGCTACCGCACGCTGCAGCCGGGCCAGATTCAGTCCATGGCGATGCTGTTTCTGGCCTATGAGGGGTTGCTGGCCTTCTTCTTCGTGCTGCTTTACCATTCCCTGGTGCTGATTGGCGTGCTCGTGCTTCACGCGTTTGGCCTTTGGCGCACGCGGGTGGCGGTGGTCCACGACGGAGCCCCCCCCAAAGGACTGTTGCAGGCACTGCGGTCACCGGCCACGGAATACCAGTATGTCGGCGAAATCCCCTCTCGGGACGGAGCCAACGCGGGAACTGCGGTGCTGGGCGGTTTGGACGAACTCAAGACGCTCATCAACCGCCATCAGTTGGACGAGCTTATCCTCGCACTGGACCCGGCAAGCATGCCGCCGGAGCAACGGCTCGGCGTGGCGCAGACCTGCTGGCGGATGGGTGCGCAAATCAAGATGTGCACGCCGTTCCAACCGTTCTTCCGGACCAGCGCGCTGCCCGAGTTGGTGGGCGATGTGCCCCTGCTGCATGTGGAGAATCTTGGTCTCTATGCGACAACACCCCAGTTGGCCAAACGCCTTATGGACCTGATCCTGTCCGCGGCGGGGCTGGCGGTGCTTTCGCCGGTGCTGCTGTTTCTGGGGATACTGGTCAAACTCGACTCACCGGGACCAATGTTCTTCGTGCAGGAGCGGGTGGGGCTGAACGGGCGCACCTTCCGCATGATCAAATTTCGGTCGATGCGCGCGGACTCGGACCCCGCCGTCCACAAGCAGTTTCTTGAGCAGTTGATCAAGAACGGGGAAGGCCATCACGAACTGGATGCGGACGGGAAACCGGTCTACAAAATCGTGAACGATTCACGCATAACGCGTTTCGGCCGCTTCATACGCAAAACCAGCCTTGACGAACTGCCGCAACTGCTCAACGTGCTGCGCGGCGACATGAGCCTGGTCGGGCCGCGGCCGCCGATTCAATATGAGGTGGACGCGTACAAGGACTGGCACATGAAACGGCTGTACATCCGACCGGGCCTCACAGGCCTGTGGCAGGTGAGCGGCCGCAACCGCCTCTCTTTCGACCAAATGGTTCAACTCGACATCGCCTATATCGAGCAGTGGTCCCTGTGGACGGATGTGAAAATACTGATTCGCACGATTCCGGTGGTGCTCCACCTGGATCAGGCGTTCTGAGGGGGATGGGTTAATGTCGGGACGGCATCTCAAACGGTACATTGCCTACAACGCCGGTTTGTGGGTTGCCGTGGCGCTTTTCGGGGCGCTTGTACTCACGGGGGCGCGGCAATACGGGCATGCGGTGATGGCCCGCCAGACGGCACGTCATTTTCTTGACGGGGCGCGCAAAGCGGCGGAACGTGGGGGGCTCTATGAGGCGCAGCGGGCCATCCGCAGCGCACTGGAGGCCTACCCGCCCATTTCACCCGAGGTGGTGGCTGAATTTGGCCGTACCATGACGGGCATGCCGCTGGTGCGCGAGCAGATGTTCCGGCTTGACAAGGAAGGCATCGCACCGCTGGGCAAGGCTGGGCGACTGGCGCTGCTGCTGGCGAAGGGGGGGGCCTCCAAAGAAGTGGCCTTGGCCCGACCGGAACCCGGTGCAGGTGAATTGAACCTGTCGTTGGGCCGGTCCGAACTGGCGCGGGGCGAAGTGGCCGGGGCGGCGGAGTGTTTTCGCACTTTCTGGGTCGGCCAGAACGCGCGGCGTGCGGAGACCGCGGCCAAATTGAAGGCCAAGAATCCAAGGAACGGGGAGGATGAGTACGCTGCCGGAAAACGACTCGTTTTCAACGGACTCCTGCCCGAAGCACTTGCCGCCTTTGACCGTGCCCGCGTGGCCGGATACGAAAACGCCGACATGGTTTTCTGGAAGGGAGCGAAGGCGGAACTGGAGGGTCGGCGTGGCGATGCGCAGGAAGACTACGCCGAGGCGCTCAAGCGCCTGCCAAACCACCGTCTTGCCTTGTTGCGCATGAAGGCCCTTGAAAAAAGGTAGCGTGTGCGAAGTCCGCCCCGGCGGACGGAGCGCACCGTCTCCAAAGTGGAAGAGGCTTCCAGCCTCTTTCTTTCCCGCACTCTTTGGGTAATCCGGTCAATGAACTTTCAGTGCGGCCCTGAACGTAGCCAATTCGGGCGCCTCGGCGGGGATGGTCTTTAGCGCCTTTATCGCCTCCTCTTGACGATTCATCCGCAGCAAGAGTGCAATGCGGCGCGCAATATCAGAGGGCTTAGTTGAACCGGCGAGGGGCTTCGCCTCCGCATCCAGCTTCTTATAAATCTCATCCATCGACGGAGCCACGTCAAAGGGATATTCTAACGGTGGGAAGGGGTTGCGTGTTTCGTTCAGCGAGGCGGCTTTGGTCCATTCGTGCAGAGCGGCTTCATATTGACCCTCCTTCCAATACATTTCTCCCACCGCAAAGACAAACTCCGGCCAACACATGCGAAGCATGTTATCCTGACATTTTTTCAAGGCCGGTTCTGCCTTACCCAAATTCCACAGGCATCGGGCAACACCAAACCCGGCCACATCACAAGGCAAATCGGCCCGTCCGCCACGCCCGGGCAAACGCAAAAAGATGAACTCAAGGTCGGTCGCGCGAAAAGCCTCTTCATAGTAGGGCAAGTATTGTATCTTATGCCCAAAAAGGCTGAGAAGGAAAGGGGGCTGAAACGCAATGCGTTCCGCGCGCCAATAAGCGGTGCGCGCGGTCTCCCAATCACCACGCTGTTCTGCGGCAAGACCCTCTTCAAGGGCGTTCGCATACCAGGAGACCGGCTTCCCCACAGTGTTCTGATAGGTCAGTATGTTACTAGTCACCAACCCCGCAACCAACACCATGGCGCAGGCGAACGCAACGCACCATCCCCGCGCCGCGATGGGGGACGCGGGCGCTTCCGCGTTCTTGACCCCCCTGGTCGCACCAATAGACAGCGCCGCGAACACCGGAAATAGTGACAGTTCTTGGAACGGCTGAATGGAGGTCATCCAGAACAACACCCCCAGCGCGCCCAGCGTGGCGATGCCGAGCCGCCGCCGCTCCATTTCCGGACTTTGCACTACTCCAGTCCAGACCTGCCGGACAAGCCGCCACCAGAGCCAGAAAAATCCGACGAGGCCAAGGATGCCCGTCTCAAACCACATCATCAGCGGCATACTGTGAAGCGCCGTGCCCATCCACTTGCCCGGCTCGGCTACGGCGCCGATGGCCGCGCCCGAAGCGCCGATACCGCATCCGAAAAGCGCGTACTTTGGCAGCAGTTTGAAAGCGAGCCCAAATACATAGAACCGTGAACGGTAGGAGGGATCGGGTGAGTTGAAGCCGCGCAGTGCGCGGCGCACCAGCATTTCGGAATACCCCCCGGCCACCATGAGCAACGCAACGGACAGGGCAATCAGTACCAACCCAACGATCCCATAGACGAGCCACCGCCGCCCACGTTCAGGTCCCCCTTCGAAGGGGGATTGAGGTAGTCCGTCGGTTGGCGCAGTCCCAAGTCCCCCCTTGAGGGGGGTGATCGCCGAAAGGCGGTCGGGGGATGTCTCTTCTCCCTCCCTTTGACAAGGGGAGGGCTGGGGTGGGGGCTTCTTTCCCATGGCCCACCCTCGCACCAACAGCAAGCTTCCCCCGAAAAGTACGGCGCCCACCGCCAGCAGCCCGCTGCGGGAGAAGGACACTATTACCCCGGCGATCACGAACAGCGCCAGCACTGCGGCGAGAGGTCTTCCGGCCCGCCGTGAAGCGGGTGATGCCGCCCATAACAGAAGAAACGGCAGTGCGGCAAGCATCGGCAGGATAGCCTGGTTATAGTCCGGCGTGGTGGCGGCAATCCGAACGAAGGCACCCACGCGCACGTCTTCGGTCAAACGCCGCCCGAAATACTCGTGTGTGCCCGCGAGGGCGGGCGTGAACCAGCCTGCGGCACAGAGGACCGCATAGACCCCAACCAGTCCGGCTGACACGGAAAACACCCGCCACGCGAGGACCGCATCGCCGGTGCGCATGAACAGCGGTGCGGCCACGCCAAGAAGAGCCAGGTACCAGACGTACTTGATGACCAGCGCTCTTGACGCGGTCGGGTCAGCGGAGTGCAGGGCCGACTGAATACAGGCGAACGCGATTAATGCAATGGGTAATCCCAAGCTTTTGAGCAGACAAATACTTCGGGGGGATATCGCCACCATGCGAATCAGGCCAAACGCAAGGACGAGCAGGGACGCTCCAAGGGCAAGCGTGAGTCCGCCAAAAACGCGCTGAAAGATTTCCCAAGGCCAAGCGGCCAGAAAGATCAATACAAAGAGGAAGGCAACGGCGAAGCTGAGGCGTTCCACCGTCACGCGTCGGGATCGCCAGGACCGATCGGGTGTGTCTGTTTCCTGATTCACCGGCATTCCTCCGGAGAATATGCCGCTGAATCAGCCACCAGCAGGCGGCTGGGGCGGCTTGGCGCTTTCATCACGGTCCGCCTCAATTTCGGTGCGAAGCGCACGCGCGGCGTCGGCGTCGGTGCCCGTCAAACCCTCCGGGAACCGCCGCAGCATGTCGAGCGCGCGCTGTTTGTCGCCACGCGTATGAAGCAGGCTGGCGGCACGGTACGCGCAGCGGCCTTTGGCGTCGAGCGCCTGTCCTTCGGTCCACGCCGTGAGGGCCTCGTCCGGCTTGCCGAGCTTTTCCCATGCGCATCCAAGATAGTATTTCGCCGCGGACTGGCTGCCGCGGTTTTCCGCCGCGGCCGCAAACATGGCGTTGGCTGCATCCACCAGTTCCCGGGCATGGCCCACACGTTCGAGGGCCTTGCAGTACAGGTCATGTGCGAGCAGGTCGTCCGGAAACGCCGCGAGGCACTCCTTGAGCACCGGCAACGCATCCTCGGCGCGCGCCTCGTTCAGGAGCAGTTCGCCGAAGCGGCGCAGTGTCCACCGGCGCTGGTCCGGGTCGTCAAACTTCATGGCCAGCGCCTTGCGATAGGAGGCGATGGCGTTTTCCACCAAACCCGCCTCGTACAGCGACCGTGCGCGGACCGCTTCGATGTCACCCACACGGCTGCTCATGCGCTCGGCAAAGGACTGGCCAAAGAGCGCAAACAGGCACACTGCCGCGGTCAGCGCCACAAAAGCCGCCCCGGCAAGGGTCGCCAGTGGCGGAAATGCATCCGCAAAGGGGTCCTCGACGCCGACGGGCGCGGGGGAATCGGAGGCTGTTGTTTCGGGTTCGATCATTGCGGGACAAAACGCTCCAGCCAGAATGGGTTCAATGCCAGCATCGTACACCAAACAGCGCGGCCGCCCCAAGTTCCCGCGGGGTGGAACTTTTCTTCACGCGCCCGGGATCCTATATAGTCAGAAGACCGCAACAGCCGTCACGCTGTATCGCCTGGCGGCACGGGAGGATGAAAACATGCGCATGTCTTTCTGGTTGACGCCGATGGCCCTGCTGGGTGCGGCGCTTTGTGCCGGCGCGGCAACCCTGACCACCGAGCCGGAAAAGGTGGTGTTTGACAATACCGCAGGGTCGGCGACGGTGAAAGTGCTGACCGACGGCGTGCCCTTGCCGGCGTCCGAAATCCGCGGCTTTCATCTCATGGTCGGCGGCAGCGATTACAGTCACATGTTCAGGTTTTCCAAGGCCGACGGAACGGTGACTTTGACGCCCAGCCCCACCGTCGAGGTGGGTAGTTATGATTTGCGCATCAACACAACCAAGGGGGATGTCTGGCTGAAGGTGTACACGCCGCTGGGCGAAAAGCAGACGAGCCTGCAGGCGCTGGCGCAAAAGTTGAACATGTCCGTCGATGAGTTGAAGCGCCAGGCGGGTATGTCAAAGGAAATGGGCCAGCGCGGCGTTGAGATAAGCCTGCCACCGGTGTTTCCCGTGGGCAGGACGTTGACCATGGACATGGGCAACACTGCGGACGTGAAGGCCCGCTGGGAAGTGGACCGCAAAGTGGTTGCAGAAGAGGGGGTGCTGGCGTACCTGTTCAAGGAGGCTGGACCGCACCTCTTCACCTACACCGAGTTCCGGGGGGACGCCGTGGCCGCACAGGCTTCCGGTGTGGTGGAGGGCGCCGAAATGCCGGCCAATGACGTGAGCGTTGATGCGGGCACCACCCTGACGCTGGAGGCGCCGCAGGGATACGGGCAGTTTGCATGGACCGTGGACGGCAATCCAGCGGGCACGGGGCCAAAACTGGAGATCAAGCGCGATGCGCCGTGCGAGGTCACGGTGAAGGTGCTTTCTGAAAAGCCCGCCACGGGCCGCCCCGAGGAATTCGACAAGACCACCTACCGCGTCAAGGTGACACCAAAGAAGAAGTAGATCCACGGGGGACTGCCACCATTTCGATGCAAGGGCCTGATTCTGCCATCAACGACGAAGACTCGAAATGGTGGCTGTACCCTGCGCGCCAACGCTGTGCTGATCGGGTACAGGCACCCGTTCCCGGTACAGGCTGGTGTTGGCAAACCCGCAGTAATTGGGGGAACAGGATGCCAGTCCCCTGGCTATTTAGACCATCTGCCGTGCCAAGGTGACACCAAAGAAGAAGTAGGGGCGTCCAAGCGTTTGGGTCGGCCGATGACGCGCGTATTGCCGCCCGGTGCTGGAAAAAGCTACACTCTGCGCCGTTACAGGGAGAGATTTGGAGTGGTTGTCTTTCCAGGGCATGAGTTTGTCCCGCGCAAGAGGAGTAGGCAGTGAAATTGGAACGTGTCGGCAATGTGGTGGTGCGGCTGCAGATCGTTGCGGTCGGTTTTGCCTTGGCCTATGGCATCTTGTATGCAGCGGGCAAGTTCCTCGTGCCGTTGACGGATGGGGCGGATAAGGCGATCCTGGCTTTTATCAATCCCGACACCTATGCGCCGGGCCTTGACGAACTCTTTCGCGCCATCAACG
>CAIJOU010000346.1 GCA_903822375.1 Candidatus Hydrogenedentota bacterium | reverse complement strand
GCGCTGACCATTCTGGCGGTGGGCATACTGGGAGTCATGCGCCTCTTTCCCATGGCCCTGGTGCAGCAGCGCCGCGCGGCCGAGCGCACCGTCATCGCGTCGCTCGCGCGCACCCAGCTCAGCGAGGTGCGCACCGGCGGCGTGGGCGTTGCCCTCACTTCGTGGCTCCAGAACAACTCCCTGCACGTGCTGGACCAGGCGGCCCAGGGCTACACGCTTTACGAATCATGGCGCAGCTCGGTGACGCGCATGGGCCAGGCCGACGTGGACCTGTACCGGGTGGTGTTCACCGTGCGCATGCACGACGGGCGCGAGGAAGAATTTGTGACCTATGTCACCGAGCGCTGACCCCGCGGTTTGTGCCGCAGGCGTCCCGCCTGCTTGCTTCCGCGGGCGAAGACAGGGCAGGCGGGACGCCTGCGGTACGGCGACGGGACAGATTGATTGGAATGACATGACGATGCGCAACGCGCGACATAGCGCCGGCTTCACGCTGGTGGAACTGCTGGTGGCCCTGGCCATCTTCATGCTCATCATGGGCAGTCTGGCGATGCTGCTGTCCGGCTCGATCAGCACGGTCAACCAGAGCTATGCCATGATGAACGCCATGGAACGCGCCCGCGGCGCCATGGCCGTGCTGGAGTCCGACCTCAAGACGGCCTTTGTCTCCCCGGAAAAGCGCCAGTTCTTCCAGTTTTACGGCGAGCCCAACGGCTTCATGTATTCCGGACAGCTCGTCAACGGCGGTTTCGGCCGCGTCACCTATGCGGTCCACGTCGACAACGCCAACCCCCCCATGCAGGGAATCGGCAGCAGCGAAACGGTCAGCTTCGTCATGCCTTACGGTGACGTGGCGCGGCAGTTTGCCCGCGTGCTTTGCCCGGTAAGCCCCGATGACAAGACCGCGTCCAACATCGACAAGAACGATGACGGTGTGCCCGACATCACCATCGCCGGGGTGGACGCGTCAGTCACCACCTCGGAATTGGACGCGTGGAACGCGGCCAAACCCAATAATGGCTTCGACCTGTACGCCGAGCGCATCTTCCGGCAGATTTACCCCGGTATCGCCCCGGCGGACTTCGAATATCCGATAGAGTTCACCATTCGCATTCAGCGCGGCGTGCTGTTGCGCTATGAGGAGCGCGGCCAGAGCACACTCTCCGAGTTCTCCGACTCCGCCATGTCCGGCATTTTTACCTCCGCCGACGGCCAGTCCTCGATAGCCGCCCCTTTCGGCAGCCCCGCGGCCGCGCAGTCCGTGCTGGCGGAGTTCCCGCAGGAAACCGGCGAAAAGCTCGACCGGCTCCAGAAGAACCACTACTGGGTGCGCATGCTCTCCGGCAACCTGCCCCTGAACGGCGTCGTCGATCCCTTTACGCCGCTGCCAAAATTCTGGGCGGAAGACGGCCGCACGGACGGCAAGCGCTGGCGCGACTTTGTGGTCACCGAGGGCATCCTGGTTGCCGCCGAACTGGTTCTTCCCGGCACGGACCAGGTTATTCTCGGCCAGGACAGCGCGACCGGCAAGGCCGCGATGATCAACGCGCTCGACATGTCCTCGTTCTTCTCCTTCGGGATTGAGGACGGCTCGGACCGCAAGTCCTTCAACACCCTGTGGAACATGCCCAGTGTGAGTGCGGCCGGTGTGGCCGACCCCGGGAAGCCCATGTTCAACTATTTCCTTTTTGGCACGCCGGAAACCTTTGCCGAGGCGCTGCGGGTGCAGGTTTACAATTACACCCCGGGCGACCCGCTGAAAACCCGCCTGCCGGCATGGGTGGCCCCCGCTTTCTGGATATTCGGCGACCCGCCGCGCACCGGCGCGCCGCCGTTCCACCAATGGTTCCAGCAAAAGGTCGACATCCCGTCGGCGTACCTGCGCGACAGCACGGGAACATGACGGAATACGCGGCCGCCCCCGGGCGGCCAGCATATGCGAGGCGGATGGATGCGGAAGACTGACAAACGGACACGGCGCGGCGCGGCGCTGATCATTGCCATCGCCATTCTGACGGTGATGCTGGCGATCGGTCTGACCTTCTTCACCGTGGCCCGCGTCGAATCGACCACGGCCATGAACGTGGTCAACACGGTGCGCGCCGAGCACCTGGTCGACGCCGGCTTCGCCATGGCCGAATACCGGCTCAACCGCGACCTGTGGGACCACCCCCAGGCGACCAGTCTCGACCACGGCTGGCACACCATGTTCAACGGCGCGGCCTTCGCCGGCAAGAACTGGGCGAACAGCACCGGAAACCCCGCCTTCAACCTGGAGCCCTTCGAGCAGAAACTGCGCGACAATTCAATCAACGCTCCGGTATCTTTTGCCAATAGTCTGCTCTATGTGAAGTACGTGGAGGACGGTTACATGGAGCCGCTATTCCGCGGCCCGCGCACCGCGCCATGGCTCTCCATACCCCGCTGGCAGGGCAACGCCATTCTTCTCTACAAATCGCAGACGGAAATGCCCCTGTGCAATGCCAATGGCGAGACCGTCCCCGATGACACTGTGAATAACCTAGCCAATGGTACATATGCGATCGTCCGCTACGATGACAGCAAGGCAGCCCTTTATCCTTTCGTTACCAGCAGCGTCTACGGGATCGTGACCGCGCGCGACAGCGCGGGTGAACTCAGCTACCCCTTTGGCACGGACGCGCTGTGGCCCGCCGAGCAGATTGACCGCTGGGCCGATGTGGACACCAACGGCGACGGCATGCGCGACGCCATCTGGGTTCCCCTGCCCAAGGATGTCGACCTGTCGGCGGACGGGGTGGACAATGATCTCGACGGGCGCCCGGATAACCCACAGGCCGACGAAACGGGCCAAATGACGCTCGACGAGGACGGCAATCCGCGAAACGACTTCGAGATCGGCGCATTTGTCTACCGTGCGGCCATCAACCTCGTTAATCCCCTTCTCCCAGGCCGCGTCATACGCAAACTCCCCGATCCCGACGCGCCCGGCAAACTGTGGCTCACCGTTCCCCTGCCCGGACTGAGGCTGCCCGTCGACATGAACAACGACGGCAGAATCGACACCCAGGACTATTACAACAATAATAAGAAGAATGACCCCGCCGGCAGCCCCGTGTACGTGACTCTGCCGTCCCAGGTAAACGTCTTTGACAGCACCGCCCCCGGCGGCGTGAAAACGCTCGATATCAGCGCGGTGGACGCGCTCGACAATGACTATGACCAGTTTGTGAACGGTTTCAACGCATACGTTTTCCTGGGTGACCCGAACAACACCGGGCATGCCGTGACAGCGGCGGACGGCGACGCCCAGATCGCAGCCCAGAGAATTGCCGGTGTGCCCGTACAGAATCAAGTCCAGTATGACGCCACCAACGCACGGACGAAATATGCCAACAAGGTCATCAAATGGCCCACCATCATGCAGGGCGTGACCCTGTCGGCCAACGCGCCCGCGTGGCTTGCCGACGCGGCCGTGCCCCCGGTGGTGATCACGCTCACCGGCGAACCCGTCTGCGACATTATTGGCCGCGCCGCCATCCAGGTGGTTGACGAGTCGTCCAAGGTCAACATGAACGCCGCGGGCGGCCATATCTACCGCGACGACCTAGACATCACCGGCGATCCCACCGCCGGTCAGCATGTCCAGCGCGCGCTCAACCAGGGCGCGTCCACCTTTGAATATGAGACCCGCGCCCTGCCGGCGACGGGGCACATTGAGGCCGACTATCTGTGGGGCATGATCACCGGCGCGGGCTGGATGACCCAGTCCGACGGCACCAAGTGGGACTACCGAAGCCTGTCCGTCGATGCCGGCAGGGACATTCCCACGGCCATTCCCTACGCCCCCCTCAGGCCCTACGCCTACGACATCAGCCTGCCCGGCTACGGCCGCGTGGACGACAACATGAACGCCCTGCTGCTGGCCTTCAACGGGCGTGCCGATTCCGGCAATGCCCATCCCGACCAGGGCCTGTGGGTGCCGCCGCTGGGCCCCTTTGCGGGAACCGTGCTGGACGGCAACACGTTGACGGGCACCGCAGGAGTCTTGGCCAATGCGGAACTGTCCGGGCAGATACCGGGCAAGGTGCCCTATGCGGAAGTGGGCGACGCGGTTCGCAAGCCCAGCTTCAAGGCCTATTACGGCCTCTTGGGCATGCTGGAGGGCATCGACGACCCGTCCGAACTTCAGTTGGCGGCGCCCCTGCGCAACCAATTTGCTGAAAGCGACAAGGCCGACAACAACAACGACGGCGTTACCGATGAGATTGGCGAGACCGGAGACCGGCTCCTCGCCAACAACTACGAACTGCAAAAGGCGGTCAATGCCGGCAACCAGAAACTGTACGGCGACCTGACCTGGCCCTACATCAAGAACGTCGTCACCGCCAACAGCGACTCGCGCAACGTCAACTACATCGAATCCGCCACCGGGCCCAAGGCCGTCAACAAGATTGACCCCAATCTTGCCCCGCCCGCCCAGTTGGCCGCAGGACTCCTCATCAAGGGCGACATTGTGCCCGTGACCGCCCTGGGACGGAACAGCAGTCAGACCGCAAAGATCTCCCTGCCCAGCGCGTCCGACCCAGCCAATCTGGACCCCCTGCGCTTCGCCGAAGGACTGCGCCAGGCCGACACCACTTTTACCGGATACCTCTTCGGCCAATCCAACGACCGCTTCGATGCCGACCCCGAACTGCAGGCCATGCAGACCGCCGTCAACATCGCCGACAGCCGCGACGCAGACTGCGTCCGCTCCCTGCTCGTCATGGACAAACAGATCACCGCTCCCTACCTTGACGCCATACCGCGCCTGTACGGCGTGCCGCTTCCGTTTGCGCTCAACGCGCCCGCCGAGCCGCTCAACGAGCGCGAGCGCGTTCCCCAAAGCGACGCCTTCCCCGTCGGCGACCTTCAGGACTTCCTCAACAACGCCCTGGGCGGGGTGTCCGCCGGCAAGCGCGTGATCGCTGTCGACCGCTGGTGGGAAAACCTCACCGCCGCCGTGAGTTCGGACGCCACCGTTGCCGACCGAGAAGACCGCACCATCAGCTACGCCGTTGCCGGCACTGACGCCATCCGCATCAATGAAATGATGGTCCGCCCCGTCCGCCGCGTCGAGGCCGAGGCCGTCACGCACCTGCACTACAACACGACCACCAACGCCATTGATCCCACTGCGCCGCGTATGACGCTAAGTGATGTGGCTGCGAACGGCGGTGCAAGCATCGCCGCACAGTACGTCAACCTCAATCCGACCCCCATCGTGGGCATGCCAGCGTTCGACATCGAAGCGATTCCCCCCGTTTTCGACGATTCAGCCACTTCCGCCTGGAACGTTCAGTCTTACTATGACTACACCAACATACCTGCCACCCCGAACCGCGTCATCCTGGGTGATGAAACGGCGTATCGCTACGTCGTCGCCAACAACCCCGGATGGACTGTCGGCGGCGACAACACCCCGGCCAATATCAACAATGATATTATCGAATTTCGCATCAAGGCTACAGACGGCCTGCCCCCCGGGCGTTACTATCTGACCGTAAACGTTGTTGACCCGGTTACGGGCAAAATGACTGTGGATGGCGCAGACCCCGTGACGGGCGTCCTTAATGAGGAACTTCAGTACTCGGTAAAGTACATGTCTTCGGTGGCAGGCGGGGCTGGAATTTCTGACGATATCCGTTTTATTTCCAGCGCAATCATTAACGTCTGGGACAAGAACCCTCCGCAGCAGCCCATTTCTTTGGTCGCGGAAAAGCAGCAATTACTCTTTGATTACTTTGAGAAATATTGGCTGACGGTGGACAAGCCGGAATACATCGCATCGGAAGGGCGGCTCAAGAATGGCTCTGGCGCCCCGGTCGGATGGGTATTTACGCCAATCAACGCGATAGATCTCAACACGACGCCCCCGCTTCTGGCCAGCGCATATCCCAATATTTCGGACTATGTCAATAATGTACTTGGCATCAACTTTACCCAGGGCCTCTCGGGTTACCATACTTCCTATCTCCGCGACGATATACTGCCGCCGGTTTTGCCCAGCCCTTATGGGCTCGACCATCCCAGCGCGGGACGTACCTGCACAGTTATTGTTCCACCAAACGACCCCACAGCGCCCTACGATACGCTGTGCATAGCCTTCCGGTTGAAACCCACGGCCGAGAATATTCTCGGTATGGATGGCAACCCGCGTCGTCTTGCGATCAACTTCCTGGACTTCAGTCAGCAGCCTGACCATGAAT
>CAIJOU010000345.1 GCA_903822375.1 Candidatus Hydrogenedentota bacterium | reverse complement strand
TCTCATAGGTCCCATAGGCCTCATAGGGCATAGGACCATGGGACGAATGGGACCTATGAGACCTATGGGAAATCCAAGGCCGGGACCTGCACTTTTCTTGGCAGCGAAGTGAAGCAATCTCGGGGCGTGTTTGGGCTGCCTCTGAGAAACCTGCCTACCATGAAAATCCCTCATTGACTGTTCGATTTTCATGGTATATACTTTCCCCATGATCGACCGCCGGACAGACATGCAGCAGGTGCGCGCCGCATTGAAGCGCAGCCGCGTTGTGGCGCTGCTGGGGCCGCGCCAATGCGGCAAGACAACCCTGGCGCAGCAGTTCGTGCCTGCGGATTCCCTGAACTACTTTGATCTTGAGGACCCAGACAGCCTCGCGCGGCTTTCCGAACCGAAGACCGCCCTCCATCCACTCAAGGGCTTGGTGGTCATTGATGAGATCCAACGCCGTCCAGAACTTTTCCCGCTGCTTCGCGTGCTTGCGGATCGCCGCCCACTCCCGGCGCGCTTCTTGATTCTGGGAAGCGCCGCGCCGGATCTGCTCAGGCAATCTTCAGAAAGTCTCGCGGGGCGCTTGGAGACCATCGCGCTCGAGGGCTTTCGTTTGTCCGACCTTGGCGCAAGAACACAGCCCAAGCATTGGCTGCGCGGCGGATTCCCGCTCTCCTTCACGGCGTGGACCGAGGCCGACTCCGCAATCTGGCGCAAACAGTTTGTCCAGACCTTTATCGAGCGCGATCTGCCCCAGTTTGGCGTAACCATTCCCTCCGTGGCGCTGCGCCGCTTCTGGGCCATGATTGCCCATTATCACGGCCAGACCTGGAATGCTGCCGAACTCGCTCGTGCCATGGCAGTTACCGAACCGACCGTGCGGCGCTATCTGGACTTGATGACGGGCGTGTTCATGGTGCGCCAGTTGCCGCCGTGGTTTGAGAACCTCAAGAAACGCCAGGTCAAGGCCCCAAAGGTGTACATCCGGGACAGCGGCCTGCTGCATGCCCTCCTTGGCATTGGCGACCGCCGCGAACTGGAGCAGCACCCCAAAGTGGGCGCGTCATGGGAGGGCTATGCCGTTGAGGAAGTGCTCAAGGCATTGCAGCCCGACGACGCCTACTATTGGGCCACACATAACGGCGCGGAGCTTGACCTGCTGCTGTTCAAGCGCGGCCGGCGGATTGGCGTGGAATGCAAGCGCACGGACGCGCCGACGCTGACACCCTCAATGCGCACCGCGTTGACGGATTTGAAGCTGGACGAACTCCATGTGGTCTATCCCGGCAAACAGCGTTATCCACTGGCGGACAAAGTGAATGTGATTCCCCTTGCGGAGTTTGTCGGGGCGAAGGCATAGCTGACAGACGACAGGACATGATCGCCTGTTCGGGTTGTTTGTTGGCTCGGAAGGGATTAGTATTGAGCTACAAACAAGGAGGGACATCATGGGTTTGTTGTTTGCCTTCGCCGTTATGCTTGCCGCGCCGCAGGGGGATGCACTGAAGAATGTGGTGCCTGTTGCTGGAGTGGCTTATCGTGACTACGGAAAGGAACGGCCCTTCCTGCCTCGGGATCCAAGTCGATGTTATTGTCTGCGCGGCGATTACGGTTTCCTGATCAAGTGGGATGAGAAGAATCCTCCGGAATTCCATATCTATGAGAAGAATCCTGCCCGGACGGCCTGCTTGGCCACCTTCGAAGAACTTCTCGATTGGATTAGGAAAGTTCCCGAAGGGGCTGAAATAAGTTGGATCAACTTCTGTTGCGCCAGCATCTGTTATGCCATGCCTGCCGAAAAATACAAGCAGTTGTGTACTGCTTTGAAGCCCAAGGCTCCGACTGAGAAGCAAGACGAATCACATGAAGTCTTCTGCACTTGCATGGATGGCGGTGTTGTAACGATCTTCAAGACTCTTGAAGAAGGGCGCAACTGGATACGGGAACACAAGGACTGCAAGGACGCCTACACAGATAAGCCTTTATCTCCGGACTCAGCAAAGTAGTCCCCTACAACGTGTCCACGCGGATGTTCTCGTTGGTGTAGATGCAGATGCCTGCGGCGATGCGCAGGGACTGTTCGACGACGGCGGCGGCGTCGAGCTCGGTGTGGGCGATGAGCGCGCGGGCCGCGGCCAGCGCGTAGGGGCCGCCGGAGCCGATGGCGATGATTCCGTCCTCGGGTTCGATGATCTCGCCGGTGCCGGATATCAGCAGCGACAGAGTCGCATCGCTGACGGCGAGCATGGCATTGAGCTGGCGCAGGTACTTGTCGGTGCGCCATTCCTTGGCAAGCTCTACCGCCGCCCGCAGCAGGTTCTTGTTGTGCTCCTTGAGCTTGCCTTCGAAGCGGTCGAACAGCGCGAACGCGTCGGCCACCGCCCCGGCAAAGCCGGCCAGCACCGCGCCGTCGGCCAGCCGCCGCACCTTGCTTGCGTTGCCCTTCATCACCGTTTCGCCCAGCGTCACCTGTCCGTCGCCGCCCATGGCGACCACGCCGTTGCGCCGCACGGCGATCACGGTGGTGGCATGAAACTCCTGCACGTTCACAATCCTATCCTCCGGGAATGGTTCAATCGATGTGGAACACTTCGTCCAGCGGCTTGGCCACGGGCGAATTGTCCGGATTGCATTCCATGATGTCCTGCATGTAGGCCCACCACCGCTTTACAACTTCGGTGTTGGGCAGGTCGGCGGCCGTGTTGTCGTCCGTGAGCTTCTGCACGGCGAACAGCGTCAGCGTTTCCGGGTCCAAAAAGATGGAGTAGTCCGAGATGCCCGCTTCATGCAGTTGCTTGAGCATGTCCGGCCACAGCACGTCGTGGCGTCGCTTGTACTCCTCCTCGAATCCCGGCTTGAGCTGCATCTTGAACGCATTGCGAATCATGGCCTGAAATCCTTCCTTTGTGCCGCCCACCGGCGCGGCGAACGGCTGCTTCAGCGACTATAGCACAGCCCCCGGGGCCGCGCGCATCCCCTGCAGTTGTCGGTATCCCAGCAGTTGTCGGAATTGACCTTGCGGGCGCGTACACATCCTATCAGACACCACCCAGGCCATTATTAATCCCCCTTTGAAGGGGGTGGCCG
>CAIJOU010000344.1 GCA_903822375.1 Candidatus Hydrogenedentota bacterium | reverse complement strand
GTCATTCCCGCGAAGGCGGGAATCCAGAGCCCCGCGAGTGCCAGCCGTACCGCACTGGATTCCCGCCTGCGCGGGAATGACGGAGGTGGCGGGAGTGACGATGAACGACAGGAAAGCACGACTTCGGCTGATGGCCGCACGTGGGAGTAATGGCATGAAGATTGGCGTGAGTTCGTATAGTTTCAGTCAATTGGTGGAGTCGGGGGCGATGCAGCCGCTGGATCTGATCGCGAAGGCGAAGGAGATGGGTTTTGAGATGATCGAGTTTGCCGGGCTGACGCCGCCGGAGGGCGTGTCGGCGCTGGACTTTGCGCCGGTGGTGCGCGAGGCCTGCGAGAAGGCCGGGCTGCCCATCGTGAACTATACGATTCCCGCGGATCTGCTCTGCGGCAGCGACGGCAAACTGGAGGCGGAGGTGCGGCGGCTCTGCGACGAGGTGCTGGTGGCGGAGGCGCTGGGCGCGCCGGGCATGCGCCACGACGCGGGCTGGGGCTTTCCCGCGAAGCATCCGGGGCCGAAGAGTTTTGAGGCGGCGCTGCCGCGCATGGCCGAGGGCTGCCGGGCGGTCACGGAATTTGCCGCCGCGCGCGGCATCCGCACGATGGTGGAGAACCACGGCTATTTTTGCCAGGACAGCGACCGCGTGGAGAAACTGATCGAGGCGGTGGGCCATCCGAATTTCGGCGCGCTGATCGACATCGGCAATTTCATGTGCGCCGACGAGGACCCGGCACAGGCCATGGGCCGGCTCGCCCCCTATGCGTTCCACGCGCATGCCAAGGACTTTCATTGGAAGTCGGGCAATGCTCCCGACCCGGGTGAGGGTTGGTTTCCCACGCGCGCCGGGAACCGGCTGCGCGGCGCGATCGTGGGCCACGGCCAAGTGCCCATCGCGCAGTGCCTGCGCGTGTTGAAGGAGGCCGGATTCGACGGCGTGCTGTCACTCGAATTCGAGGGGATTGAAGATCCGATCAAGGGCATCACGATCGGCCTGGCCAACCTGCGCCGCGCCGTCGCGGAGGTCTATGGGGAATTCTGAATTCGTAGGGTGTGCGCAGCGAAGCGGAGCGCACCGTGCTTTGGTGTGATGAGTAGGGACGCCGCGCTTCGTTACGCAGAGCAGAACTGCGCATACCCTACGGTCGTACCAGTTGTCGGATTATGTGAATTGCCTTTCGAGATGCGGGGGATTCGACCATGCCAAACTATATACGCTTGCGCGAGGAAGGCGGAACATTTTTCTTTTCGGTGGTGACGCATGAGCGCCGGGCTTTCTTGACAGAGCCGTTGGCACGGCAATGTTTGCGCGCCGCATGGCGTGAAACGCAGAGTCGCTATCCTTTCGAACTTGTCGCGGTCTGTTTGATGCCTGACCATATTCATGCCATCTGGGCACTGCCGGACGAGGATACGGACTATGACAAGCGATGGAACTTTCGGTTCATCCGCGAATTCCGGGAAACGCCTCCCGGATTCTTAAGAAGAAATACTCGTCATCACGGAATCCATAGGCCATTCGCTTGATGACCTTTATCTTGTTGTTGATGCCCTCGATGACACTGGTGTTCAGGGGGTAGT
>CAIJOU010000343.1 GCA_903822375.1 Candidatus Hydrogenedentota bacterium | reverse complement strand
TGTCGTCCTTGACCTTGCAGATTCCCATGAAGGTCGCAAGCAGCGCGATGGTCACGGCAACCATGTTGTTAAGCCGCCGCCGGCGTTTGTCTTCCGTCTTGGACGCCGCGTCATCGGAGTCGTCCTTCAGATTGTCGAGGGGATCAATTTCCATGGCGCTTCTTCTCCTTTTCTTTCACCGTTCCAAATATGAGGCGTCCGTGATCTTGAGAAAACCTGTGCCCCGCCATTTCAAGAGCCAACCCCCATCGTCCTACACGCATAACTTGTCGCGTTCTTCACTCCGGCTAATTATAGACGGGGCCTTTTCTTTTCGCAATGCAACCCATTGAGCCGGGAATTGATTCCCTCCGCCTGCAACAGGCCGATGAAGGTTGTTCCACCCTGCCTCTGGCCGGGCCGCCATTCCCATTCTTGAACGCAACACCCGATTCGTGTAACGCTTTCGCCTGTAGCTTGGCAGAAACAAACGGGACATGGTCTAAGAAATGAAAAAGTGGCTGGTACGCATTCTCAAGGGCATAGGCATTCTGGTTGCAGTGATCCTGCTTGGCGCTTTTTATGTGCGCGTGCAGGGGGTGCAGTACACCCTGGCCGTGTTCAGAAACTCATGGGGCAAAGCGCGCTTTGACTCCTCCGCCATAACGCCCGAGAAGAACTGCGCCGGTGCCGCATCCTGCAGCAGCGGTCCCATCCGTGTGCTTTCCTACAACGTGCTGTGCCGTATCTGCACGGAGGGTAACGCCGAACACTACAAACTGGGATATGAGCGGTGGTACGACCGGCTTCCCCACATCATGGCGGTGATCAAGGAATACAAACCCGACCTGCTGGGCCTGCAGGAAGTGGGCGGCTGGCAGGACATTGGGGAGTTGAACCCCGACCCTGCCGTGTATGTGCCGCTGGCGCATGAGTTCGGTCCGTGGGTCTACGGGGATGCGGCACTGTTCTACCGAAAAGACCGTTTTGAGGCGCTGGATTCGGGACAGTTCTGGTACGGTCCCACGCCGGACATTCCGTTCGCCTTCGAGTGGAGGCGGCTTGCCGTGCCCCGTTATCTCAACTGGGTGCATCTGCGCCAGAAGGACAACGGGTTTGAATTTCTGTATATGAATACCCATTTCGACAATGCTGGCATCAACAAGGACCCCACGGCGCTGCTTGTGAACAAGACCTTCGGCCCCCATGCGAAGCGCCTGCCCATTATTTTCACCGGTGATTTCAACACCAACCGTACTGAGAATCCGCGTTACCACAACATCATGTACGGCGAGGGCACCGAGGCCATTTTCAAGGACGCCATGGACCTGGTCGCGAAAACGGAGGAAATCCCCGCTCTGGGAAATTTCGACGGAAGAGACGACCGTCCCAAGAGCCTTGACCAAGTCATAGACCACATCTTCCTGGCCGGCCCCGGCAAGAACGAGGTGGAGCGCCTGGTCATTGATTCGCACCGCTACGGTCCCGGGGAAGAGAAGTCTCCGGCAGACCATCCGGCGGTGTTTGCCGTGGTCAACCTTTCCGGACGCTAGCCGAAAAGGCAGGAGTAGGCATTCTTTGCGCGTGTCGCGGAGGTCATGCGACAATAACGGGTTCCGTATGGGATTCGTTTCCATCGTCAAGGAGTGACTGGCATGTCTTGGATTGCCGCTGTGCTTGTTGCGCTCGCCGCTCATGCGGAAAGTGCGCCCAAACCCAAACCCATTGAGACTAATTACGCCTCGGCCCTGCTGCTCGGAAAGCCCTGCAAGGGCTATCAGTTTCTTGCCGGGTCCGCCGTATACAATCCGGCCAATGAAAGGGAGCTGTTCGTGCTGTCCTCGGCGAGCGAGGACAATCCGATGAGTCTTATTTTCGTCGATGCAAAAGAGCAGAAGACGAGCACGGCGCAGGCACCCTCCGGCACGGGCGCGTGGGCGCTGACCCAGTTGCCCAATCTGAAGTTTCTGGCCGTGGGCACCCATCATGACGGCAAAGTGATGGTGTTTGACATGGACAAATGGCAGTTCACGGCTTCGGCGCAGTTCCCGGGAGAATCGTGTATCTGGAATTTTGCACCGGCCAAGGACGGACGGTTCTATTTTGGAACCTATCCTGGCGGCAAACTGGGCTCATTCGATCCCGCCGGACTGGAAGCGGACCCGCCCGTTCTAACACTTGAGGACTGCGGCGCACCCATGCCCCCCAACGCGCAACTGCAACGGGTTTCCTCCCTGCCCGACGGGCGCATCCTATGCTCTTTTGGCACACAGCAGCCCGGCGTGCGCATCTATGAACCCGCATCCAGGCAGTTTTCCGAGGCTCCCGCGGCTATGGATGGCGTTACGGCGGGTGTGGTGTGGAACGGCTACTTCCTTGCGGTTGACAAGGTGTTTAATGCCGCCCTCGAACTGGTCACTCCGCCCCCCTTCCCCGTGCCCCCCGCTGAAAAGGGAGCATGGCAGGTCGCGGCTGAGTTGACCACGACAGAAACCCTTTTCCTGCGGCAGGGCAGTGTCCTGTGGCGGCTCGACAAGGATCAGCCAGAACTTGCGCCCGTGTTCGACTTTGACCTGCGCGGCGGCCGACTCATGGCCGCCTCACGCGACGGCGGAGTTTATGGTGTCCGCGGTAATCAGTACTTTCACATTGCGCCCGGCGCTGCAAAACTGGAGCGCCAGGCGCTGAAAGCGCTGCCGCCCACCCACCCGCCGCTGTTTCTTGCAGTCGACAATATCCACAACGTCTGGGGGGGGCCTCCGTCCGGACAGACCGTATTCATGATGAACAGTGAGTCGGGCGTCTCAATGAACATGGACGTGGTCGTCAACAGCGGCGGTCAGGTTTACGGCATGGCGTTTATCGGCGAGGTGGGCTTTGGCGTGTCCTACGCCAACGGGGACATTTTCAAGCTGGACCCAAATGCAGCCTGGTACCAATACGATGGCAAGAACCCCAAGGTCATCGCCTCGATTGGCGCGCGCGGCTATACCCGGCCGTTGGCGGGGGTGCGCCTGGGAACCGACAACAAACTGTATTCCGGGTGGATGGCACGGCAGGGCGTCTACGGCGGCGCGGTGGCCATCACGGACCCGGCGTCGGGCGCGACGGACCTTATCGAGAACCCCTTTGGAAAGCAGACCGTCTCGGGCCTGGCCTTGGACAAAGCATGCATTTACGTCGGCACCTCGCTTGAGGCAAACGGGCTCCCGGCGAAGACGGGCGAACCGCCCCAGTTCGGAGTGCTTGCCGTCGGGACGCGACAGCCCCTGTTCAACCAGTCTTTCGAAGGCGCGACCACGGTGGACCGGTTGGCGGGCAACAGCACCACCAAGCGGGTTGTCTTTGCCGTCGATGGCGCACTTCGCGCGTTCAATGCTGAGACACTGAAAGTGATGCCTCCGTTCGACCCGGCCCCGCCGCGCGTAACCAGTTCGGCCGTGGCAACGATGGGTGACGCGTTCGTCTATTACGGTTCGGACAAGCAGGTGGTCAAGTTGGACCCGCTGACCGGTGCGTTCACCGTGCTGGTGGAATTGTCGGGAAGCATAGGCGCGTTTACAGGTGATGCCGGGGGCGATCTTTACGCGGCCTGCGGCATGGATGTCTACCGCATCACCAGGAAATAGCGTCCATGGGCGACTGCTTAACCTGCTGCCGGCAACGCGTGGGACAGGCATACTCACCTGTTGTCCAAGTTTACCCCGTTGGAAATGACAGTCTGCGGCGGATATCCCACATTTTTCCGGCCACAGTGTCTTGCCAAATCCCTGCTTGCCCCGAAGCGGTGATTAACCTGCAAAAAAAGAAACGCCGCCCCGGGTCGTGCGAAACCGTGGGGCGGCGAATTGTATTATGCGTGGAGGCTTGATTAGGTGTTGCTTCCGAAAAATGCCGCGTCAAGAAAATCGAAAATGGGCGTGATAAAAAGCTTCTTGAAAAAGCTCATCAGCACCTTCACCAAAATGCCCAATAGATCATTATGCATCTGCATGGTTTGCTCCTTCTTGTTTCCGTTCATGCGCCAACGGCGCGTTTCATTCGCTGTGTTTCGGGTTAGGCCTTGATGCCGAACAGATGGTTCAGCGCGGCACCGATTTTGCCGCTCAGCAGGTCCGAAAAATACCCGAACACCCCTACAAACAGCGCGTGGAAGAATTCATAAATCAACATGCACATACCTCCTTCTTGTTACCGTCGCGTTCACAAGACCCATTTTGAGTGCCGACCCTTCCGGCAACGCCGGAACACATGGCCGGTTTATACACAGTATCCTGGTGCGGTGACCGAACCGCCAAGAGTGCACCTTCGGCGCCTGCCTCAATGCAAGGACCATGCCGAACCCGGTGCAAACTTTAATCCCGTAGCTTACCGCGATAGTTTATCACACATTTCTCATAAAATACCACCTATAACGAACGTTCGGTAGTCAGCATGCGGCTCCTGAATCCCACGCGGCCGGAGAAAGCGCTACCGAACGGTAATAGCCCCCGCAAAACACCACCAAATGGTGCCTGCAGGCCCGGGCTCCCTGCCAGCTTTACCGCCGCAAGCGGCCTGCGGTACTGTAGCGGCAGAGGAGAACGAAGCAATGACAAGACTAAGAGCGGCGGCGTTGTGGACTGCGGCGACCCTGCTGTGCCTGACAGGCAATGCAGGTGCGGGCGACTTGGACTGGCCGCAAGTGACCGGCACCTGCAAGCCCTGGACGTATTGGTGGTGGATGGGTAGCGCGGTGAGCAAGGACGAGCTACGGCGGCACGCGCAAACCTACGCCAAGGCGGGCCTGGGCGGCATGCACATTATCCCCATCTACGGCGCCGAGGATGCCAAATCACGCTATATTCCTTTCCTGTCACCGCAATGGATGGACATGTTTGACGCGGCCGTGCAAACCGCGGGCGGGGCGGGGTTGGGCATTGACATGACACCCGGTACGGGTTGGCCCTACGGTGGACCCTGGGTTGGTCCTGAGCAGGCCGCCAAACAGGCCTTTCTGAAATGTTTCCAGATAACCGCCGGGCAGGCGGCACCGCCTCTTCTTTGTCTGGAGCAACCCGAGGCGCGGCTGCAGGCACTTACCGCCGTGGGACCGGAGGGTCAGACCCTCGACCTCACGTTGAAGGTCGGCGCCGGGGGAGTGCTCGATTGGAAGCCCGAGGCGGGCCCTTGGACCCTGAACGCGCTTTTCGAGGGATGGACCAGGCAGCAGGTAAAACGGGCCGCGCCCGGCGGCGAGGGCAGCGTGCTCGACCCCTTTTCCCGCAACGCGGTCAATGCCTATCTTGCCCGCTTTGATGACGCGTTCAAAGACAGGACAACCCGCCCCCGCGCGTTTTATATGGACTCCTACGAGGTGTACGGCGCGAACTGGACGGAGGATTTCTTCCAGCAATTCCAGGCACGGCGCGGCTATGACCTGCGTTTCAAACTGGGAGAACTGCAGGAACGCGGCGACACAGA
>CAIJOU010000342.1 GCA_903822375.1 Candidatus Hydrogenedentota bacterium | reverse complement strand
TGCTCCAACTCCTCTTTACGGGCGGCATTCGATGGACCCTGCCCCTGTATGGGGCGATTGGCGTCATTTCTTTTGTTGCCTCA
The DNA here is from genome assembly GCA_903822375.1 of Candidatus Hydrogenedentota bacterium. Lineage (GTDB taxonomy): Bacteria > Hydrogenedentota > Hydrogenedentia > Hydrogenedentales > CAITNO01 > CAITNO01. Next base: position 3,911 of record CAIJOU010000342.1, on the reverse strand, counting down.
TTCTGGTTTGGAAACGTGCCGGTTCATTTCTTTCCCGTTCTCCTCCTCCCGGAACTGGTGTGGATAATATGGCCGAGACCGGGCCGCAAGAACATGCTGTTTGGCTGGGGCGTCCTGGCTGCAATCGTAATGGCGGGAGGCATTGTGAGTGCGATGGTAAGCCTGTACCAGTGGGATATGGGCTCCGGTTTCCTGCGTTATGCTTCCCTGTACTCCTTTGCCGTTCTCCTGCAGATTGTCTCCCTGGCCTTCGCGCGCGAATACGCGGACGACAAGAAACGCATTGAGGCACTTGCCGCGTCCCTGGAAGAGAAAATCGTCGCCAGAACCCACGAACTGAACGCCGCCACCGCCGAAATCAGCACGCTCCATGGAATTCTGCCCATATGCATGCATTGCCATAAGATCCGAAACGACCAGCAGTCCTGGCAGCAGTTGGAACAGTACATACAGCAGCACTCCGACGCCCACTTCAGCCACGGTCTGTGCCCCGATTGCATGGACAAGTACTACCCTGAGTTGAAGAATGGTTAACGCTTTCCCACCACCTCCAGCGGAAAGGATTCTTTCGAAAGAATCATAGGTGCTGTGTCTGAGACATCTTTCGCAAAGGGGACATGCCGGGTGAGATTCATCAGACGTGCTATCGGTCGGAGTCGCCGTGAATAAAGGCCCGGGAGGCCCAGTTCGGACTTCCCGCTGAGCGTGGCTGCACAGGCGGGTCACATTCGCCCGGAGGAAGTATGCGGACAATGATCTCATCCCCGACGCGCGGGTCCGGATTCGGCTGACCGGTGTCAAAGCCCATAACGGTGAGGCCCAACTGATCGGTGGCCGGCTTTTTGTCGGCAAGGAGTTTTCTGACACGGCGTGGATCGTGGGTTGTGGATTGAAGCAACATTGCCATCACCCCGTTACCGTAGCGCCCGGCGATGCAGAACTGCTGTCCGTTGAACAGAATCTCAAACCGGACGTTTTCGGAAGCGGATTTCTCCCCCTCTGAGTCTTCTCGGGCGTTGTCGCCTTGCTCGGTTCTGAATTTCGCGGGACCTTTCCACGCGCAGCCGGATTCAAGGTCGGCAAAGGTTGCGATCGGGGGATCGTGCTCACCGTCGGGAAGCACACGGATGGTTACTTCATCCCCCTCTTTCAAGGTCTTTTCCCCCCATACAAGGTACTTGAGCGTCGAGGCGTGGTTGTTCTCCGCTCCAGTAATACAGAGTGCTACCGTGCTTGTGATGGGCGTCCTCTCATCCTCGCCGGCAGACGGGTTGGCGGAGTACAGTGCGGTCACCGCCAGTGTGAGCATTCCGTAGCTGTCCACGCCCGCTGTGCACAGGTGCTTCCCGTTCAGGGTCACTTCAAAGAGTACGTTGTCCATATTTCTCGCTCCCAAAGCGCCGCTTTGTCGCGCCGTGTGCCCCCTATCAAGATCTAATCCGTTCGATTGCTTGAAGGGAGCCGTGCCGGCGGGTCGTATTCGCCGGGAGGCAGCAGGCGGACCAGCAGCTCGTCCCCCAGTTGCAGCGTGTGTTCGCGGACCCAGATCAGACGCGACCGCGAGTCCGCATCGCTGCTGTCAAGGCCCTGCACGGTCATGTACATTTCGTCTTTCGCTGATTCTCCTTCGAGGTGATGATCTCTTGCATAATTCGGGTGGCGGCTCACCGAAATGACGTGCCCGAAAAGAATGCCGCCACCGTCGATTCCGGCAATGCAAAGTCGCGCTCCATTGGAAACAATCTCAAACCGCACATGTCCGCATGCGTCTTTGTCCTGAGGCGGATCCTCCGGCGGATAGCCATCGTCCTCGTCCTCGGATGCGATGTCCTCTTCATTGACGCAGGACGATTCATGGTCGGGGAAGGACAAGATCGGCGGGTCAATGTCCCCTTCCGCCAAGATGCGAATCCTGAGTTCATCCCCCTCCCGGAGGGACCTGTTTATCCAAGTGAGATTCCTGTTCTCCTCAGAATCGTTGCATTCCAAAGCACTCACACCGAGGTTCAGGTCATACTTGTGCGGGTTCACGGCCTCTTGGCTGACTGACGCTTCCGCTTTGAGATACGATGTCATCAACACAGTTGCCGCAATCACGCCGTAGCCGTCCACGCCCGCAGTGCAAAGGTGCTCCCCGTTCAATGTCACTTCAAACCGAACCTTGTCCATGTCATTCACTCCCCAAGCGCCGCATGTCATCGCTGCCCCTCTTCCGCCGTCAGCAAACGCACCGCGAAGCTGCCCGAAATGCGGGCGCCCGTTTCGATGCGCGCGGGGGGCGGGCCGAGCGGCCACGGCAGGCTGGACGCGCCGGTCTGGCGCGACTGCAGCACGTGCAGCCACACGGCGTTGTCCGCCATCGCAAGACAGGCCCGCACATCGGCGGTGCCGCCCGAATCCACGCGCAGCCCGGAACCGTTCAGCGCGGTCAGGGCCGCCTCGTAAATGCTGTATTTTGTGGCGCGGAAATCCCGTGTGCCGTAGTCGTTGGTATCCAGTCGCCAGGGCCATGCGGGCCGCGGATTGGACCACAACATTCCGAGAGGTTCTGAACGCATGATCAAGGGTATCTTGCGGCCCAGAGGAGGGGGCGGAGGCCCGTCGACCGCGAAGGCCCCGGCGTGGCCCTCCGGTCGGCCGATGTGGTCGTCCGGATACACATCCCACTCGCTTTGGCGTCTCCAGCGAATGTCCCGGCATTGTGGGCCCAGGACGAAACGCAGGCCCAGTTCACCGACATTGAAGGGCGGCCCCGAGTACTGGTAGTCGAAGGCGGCGGAGCACTGCCCCTCCGTGTCCACGCGCAGGGTGACGCTTCCTTCAAAGTTGGCGTAGCTGTCCTCCGCGACAAGGACGATGGCGTGCTCTTCCTCTTTCACGTTGAGCGCCTTAATCTTGTGCGTTGATTCGTCGGGATATTCGGCATAGGGCGCGCCCGTCGGAGCAAATACGTTTTTCTCCTCCAACTGCGTAACAAACAGGCGCGGCAGGAACCGGAGCGGGACCGAATCGCTTTCGACGGCCAGTGTTGAACGGTTCACGCGCAACGCGAAGTCCTTGCCCGCGACTTCAACCACGTCGCCGGTGCTCGTGCAACGGGGCGGCCCCGCGGAAGGGACGGGCACGGCATGGGGCAGCAGCGTGCCGAGCGCGATGCCGTTGGCGGTGACCAGCTTGCTTTCCGGGGTCATGAAGCGCAGCACGAGCAGGTCGCCCTCCTTCGTCGATGCGGGGATGGGCACGTCCAAAGTCGCCTCCGTTTGCGGTGGTGCCTGGAGCTGCAGCGTTCCGCTGTCTTTGCCCAGTTCCCAACAGATCGTCAGTTCGTTCAGATCGGTGAAGGCGTAGCGGTTCTCCACCGGGATGGAGACGCGCTCCTGTCCGGGGTGCCAGTCCACCCGGCGCACGGGAATCCATACCGGGCTGAAGATGCGTTTCGCGTCCCACCAGAGGCTCTTGGGCCTGCGCCAGCCGTCAATGAAGCCCCATGCGCCATACCCGACGGTCTTGTCTTCGGACACACGGAACTCCTCGTCGATCCCGGCCCAGATGGCGCCGCCGATGACGCGGTCCGATTTGTACACATGCTCCCAGAACGAATTGGGGCCGTTCTGCCCGGCGGACCAGTTGACGATGTCCAGGCCCGGATTGCGGGTCAGGGTTTCGGGGAAGGTGAAGGTTTGCGGCGGAAAATACTCGTCGAGCAGCACGGGCCGCGGGTCGCCCTTGATGAACTCGGCCGTTTCGGGCGGCCAGGCCGGATAGTGCATGACGGCAATGTCGCCGCGGCAGTGCGGCTGGCCCTGCCCGTAAAAGCCCTCGCCGAAGGCGAGACGTTTTTCCGCGACACGCTGATCTGGTCGTCGCTGGCCGGCGTGATCATCGCCGTCCTGCTGGGCTTGCTGACCAAC
>CAIJOU010000341.1 GCA_903822375.1 Candidatus Hydrogenedentota bacterium | reverse complement strand
TGCAACAGATGTTTTCCGACCAACAACACCGACCCCACGGGCACAGACGCTTCGCCTTCGATGCGCAGATACGTGCCGTTCGTGCTCGTATCCTTCACTATTACCTCATCGCCATAGCGCGTAATCACAAGGTGCGCGCGAGAGACATACGGATCACCCTTCAGGCACACCCGCGCATCCGCTGAAGCCCCAACGATAATGCTTTCCCCATCGCCAAGCAGCGTACGCGCATCAGTCTCCGCCCCGAGAACACTTGTGATTTTGATTTCTCCCGAACAAATCCCCGGAATGAAGCATGTCGTAGGCGGATCACATGGAGCCGAACTTTCGCCCGACACCTCCTCTTCTGGAAACAGCGGCAGTTCCACACCCCCAACACCGCCCTCATCAAGGGGCGCCGAACGTGGCGTATGCCCGTCCAAGGCATCCAAAGCCTTTGCATCCAGCACTGTGATAGGCAGCGTTTCGTCTGGAGGAGCTTCAGGGAAATGCTTGCCACACTTAATACAGTACTGAGCGCCTCCCGCATTGCAGTAGCCGCATTCACATACCTTTCGTTTCGCCATCGGTCGTCTCCTTGTTTGTCCAATACGTTCTTGTTTTTCGCACATTGACATCGACTTTGCGGGCTTCGACCTGTAGCAAAGCCACGCTGATATTGTCATCAGAACCAAGCCCCTTGGCTGTCTCCACCAGTTCCGAGGCCAAACACAACAAAGGCTCATCGCTGAATTCGTGACATTTTTCCACGATCCAGCTGTCGGCCGGTTTCCAAAAGCCGTCGCTCGCAAGCACAAGGACATCGCCAGGCAGCAATACCTCCGAAACGACGGCAATAGCCTCGAGCTCTTCGCCTGGGCCAAGACTCCTGGTTATGACATTGGAGAGTGGATGATTGTCCGCTTCTTCGGGAGTTATAGCGCCGGAGTCCAGAAGGTTCTGTACGAAGCTGTCGTCACGCGTCATCCGACAGAGGCCGCCATTCCGAACCAAATACGCCCTGGAGTCTCCGATGCTCGCGACATAAGACACCCCGTCGTAAACCAGGACGGTTACGAGCGTGGTGCCCAATTCCGGATAGGCCTCCGCATATGACATCACAGCGACGTTCGCTTGGCGGTAGAGGTCAAGGATTAGCGCTGTCCAATCGATAGGCACCACCCCATCACCCCCCGCCAAGATCCAGGCAATCAGGGCGTCCATAAAGCCGTGCACGGCGCCCTTCGCCGCCACTTGGCCCCCTTTGTGCCCTCCCATACCATCAGCCACAACAAGAACCGTTACAGGCCGGCCGTGGGGACCGATCCAAGAGCCCGCCATGACCGTGTCCTGATTCTCACCCCGCACACCTTGATCTGAACAGCAGGCACATTCAATATTCATCTCGGCGGCGGCTTCCGAAATAACGGGAGGAGAACCATCCATTTCCTTCGTTTCACACACATCTGTTGTCATATCTGATCCTTTCTACTCGTCAGTCTCAGTCTCAGACGGTTTGGGATCACCGCCAAGAGCGCGAATGATCCTGTCGTATGGCTCGGCCACTCCTTCCACAATCCGTTTCTTACTAAGACCGATTGAGCCAAGCCGCCAGTTGTGATACGCACGCGACTTATCGCGCCGGAGCTCCGAACCCGCGTTGATCGCATTAAACTCGCTCATCCTGCCTTCGTCACACGCCTTGTTGATCTCCTCAGTCCTTTCCCGCCACTTACGGCATTTCTCAATCATGTCCTGTCTCATTGCCTTGACATCTGCGCCCGCATACTTCAACAGCACCTCTTCCTGGG
>CAIJOU010000340.1 GCA_903822375.1 Candidatus Hydrogenedentota bacterium | reverse complement strand
TGTTGGAGGTGGTGCCGACGGGGAGTGCGCGGCGTGAAGCTCGAATACTTCAAGGCAGGGCGCAAGATCTGCGTCACCGCCGAGGGGCTTGAGCGATTCATGCGCGAACTCGCCGCCGCCGACAAACCGCTTCCCTCCAAACCCCAGCCCGAGCCTGCGCTGACCGTGACCTGTGCCCCACGCACCGACGTTCCGAACCGAACTGAAGATGCGGCTATTGACGGACAGATTGGAAGGTCAGCATGAGCAAGTACCACGACTATCTTGCTGGCCCCACCCCTGAGGGTGGCCGGAACAGAGGACTCTACGACGGCGTCATCAGTGGCAAGAGGCAAGGTCTGCCCATTGAACCGTTGATCGGACGCGCCCGGTCAAACGGTCTTTCCGACGCTGAAATCAACACCACCGTCGCGAGTGCGCTGAGGTATGCCGATGCGCAGGAGATCCACCCCTGCGAAGGCAAGGCTTGGCGCACCTTGACGCCGCGCAAAGATAAATCCGCCGGTTCCATCCCGTTCGACGGGGTAATCTCTGTGGGCGCGGAAGAGGCCAGTGTGCCGGGGCCACGCCCGGACTGGCGGGAGCGCGACAGGTCCGAGTTCATCCGTGCCCTGTTCGAGCCGAGTGATAACATCTCCATTGTCGTCAAGGGCGGCAATGGGGGGAAACCGGCAAATAGGGGGGATACATGGACGCCGGAAGAATTGGCCGATCCCAACAAAACCGTGGCGTGGACGCCCACCAGCCGATATGGCGCTTGGGTGCGGGTCAATCCCCTGAAAAAGGATGGAGCCACGGACGCGGACGTGGCCCGATTCGGTCACTGCCTCGTCGAAAGCGACGACTTGCCCATCGATGACCAGTACCGCCTATTGCTGGCATCGCAGTTGCCCGTCGCCACATTGGTTCACTCTGGTGGCAAGTCGATACACGCACTGGTGAAGGTCGGGGCGAAGGATGCCGAAGAGTATGCGACGCGGGTTGCGACCGTGTACGCGTTCTTGGAGTCCGCCGGTTACACGGTGGACAAGGCGAACAGGAACCCCTCCAGACTGTCGAGGTTGCCCGGTGTCATGCGCGGCGACAATCCGCAGTACCTGCTCCATACCGACGTGGGCATGCCGACCTACGCCGCTTGGCTTGCGTGGGCACAGGTTACGGAGGAGGAACCGGAACCCGACGACGGGCTTCCCCAATTTGAATACGTGCATGAAGCGATGCAGAATCCTCCTCCACTTTCCGAAGAGATGATCCACGGCATCCTACGCCGGGGCCACAAGGGGATGCTGGCAGGTCCTTCCAAGTCGGGAAAGTCGTTCGCACTGCTTGCCCTTGCTGGGGCGGTGAGTTCCGGGGGCAAGTGGTTCGGTCATCAATGCAAACAGGGAAACGTCCTCTACGTGAACCTTGAGATCGACCGGGCGTCCCTGCTTGACCGGCTGGCAAAACTCGGCGGCCATGTGAAGATTGACGGCACCCGCATCGTTGTGTGGAATCTGCGCGGGGTGCTGAAGCCGGAAGACCCTCTGGGCTCAATGAAGGAGGGGCTGAAACGCCGCATCGCCGCAATGAAGGTGCCGCCAGACATGATTATCTTCGACCCGATTTACAAGATACAGAATGGCGACGAGAATGCGGCACGGGACATCAACCTTTTCTTGGGACACCTCGACCAAATCATCGCGCACTCCAATGCGCCGTGCATCTTCTACGCGCACCACTTCGCCAAGGGCAACGCCGGGGCCAAGGCGTCAATAGACCGGGCATCGGGTTCTGGAGTTTGGGCGCGAGATCCTGATGCGCTTGGCACCCTGACAGAACTGGTAGACAACGCCGGGTATCAACTGGAGTGGGTTCTGCGAGAGTTCAGAGCGCCGGAACCTAGCAACTGGGTGTTTTCCTATCCGGTACATGTACCCACGACGACGGACGCAAAGGTCAAGGGCAAGTCTGGCCCCTCCCCAAAAGAGGGTTCCTCAGCCATCGACATCCAGTTCCAACTGGGCATTAACGGCCCCATGAAACTGGAAGACCTTGCCAAGGCGTTGAAGGTGGGCACCGACACAGTCCGTCGCCGGGTCAAGAAGGCCTCCGAAATTCTCCAAATTGTCAACGGCGTTGTGTCCTATCTGCCAAGCCCCCCCGAACCCGCAACCGATGACAGTAACGCTGATGACCCGACCGACAGGGGTGTGAGTGCGTGACCCACAGCGGACCGAAAAATGACCTTCATGCCGTGTTGATACGGGGCGACCCGTTCAATGCGGACGACGTTCACCTGTTGGAGGATGTCTTACATTGACCGGCCAATCCTGTGCAACACGTGCAAGAGGTACGGTTGCCTTTGGCACATCTGACTTGCCGCCTTGATAACGGCGACGAATCGGCGGCGGCAAAGCGCAGACCGAGGCCTCGCTCAATCTTTAGTCTGAGCCTTGGCGGGTCTTGCAGGTTGCCCTCTGAGGTTCGCCAGTGGTGCCCCCCTAAGCCAATGCAAAGGACGTGCAGGACGGTTGATGGGTGCGTCCGCAGAAGGTTTTGAATTTCTCGCATATTCGCAAGTTCCTTATAGTAACTTACTACTTGCGAAGTACCCGTAGACTGGCCTTAGCAGGGTGGCTGGCGCAGAGCCGCCCAGCCATCCCCCCCACGCGATGCTGGGGGGATTCCCCTGCTAGAGGCTTATCGTCTTCTGCCATGTTGTGAGAATCCCCCACCCCTACTGTCCATCTTAATCTGAGGGGGGGGCAAAGTGGCGGTCACAGCAAGAAAGGCCAAGGCAAACATCCCAATATCCCTATCGATATAGTAGACATTATATACCGCACGGGCGCGGGTGCGCGTGTAGAGCGGTCGTCGCCAAGATGCTGAATATATATTCAGTATGCCTCCTGCTTTTGGCAGGGTCTAATGAGCACAGTCAAGAAACAACGCCTACCCGATTGCGGGATGAACTTCTTGTCGGGGGTTAACGGATAACACCTTCGGCACGTAAAAAGTCTTCAGCCGCGCCTATCTCTCGAGCACGACGTTCGGCGGAGCGTGGTGAGACGATTGTGGAGCGATAGGGAGACGTGTAGGGTTTCGATGGGGACAATGGGCGGTCGACTGCGGCCAGTGCGGCACCAAAGGCGGTCAACGCCTCAGGGGTCACATAAATCTGCTTTCCCATTCGCAGATATTCCAGACGCACACCCCTGCAACCGTGACGTGCCCAACGCCAAAGAGTGCAGGTCGAGGGGCGTTTACCGTTGCTTTCAAGACGGGCGGCGGCTTGGGAAAGGGTCAGGAATTCGGGCGGCGTGTTCTGCTTGTTCTGGTTGTTCTGGTTGTTCGACATCGATGCAGGCTCCAATTGGTCGTTTCTCTCTTCCTATTCATTCCAAAGTCCTCTTTTGCCTGAAGCTTGGCCTTGCACACTCCGGTCGGGGACGCAAGTCCCCGGTGATGGGCCGGGTGATGGGTCCTAGCTTCAACCCGCATATGATAGCGACTAACATCATGTGTTGTCTATACCTTTTACTGCTTCTAACATGCATACTGTATCAGAAGCGATCCTGACGGAGGGTTCAACTCCAACGAACGGAATAGGTTAGAGGGACAAAGAAAGTTCGGGGCGTGAGGTGATTTCCAGTAGGGGCCTTTGGAGGAGCGCATTGACCGCCTTGATGTCGGGGGGGAGCACCCTACCGCAGGGACCGATGCCGGTTACAAACCCCGGCAATGTCGGTGCGGCATGGCGGCATGGGGAACCGTGATGGCCTTCAGAAGAAAACATCGAGGCACCGAAGGACGCCCTGTACTGCCCTATAGGGCGCGAACGGGGGGCAGGGGCTGTCGTTTTGTGCCCCAGCGTATCCCTCGCGCTCACAGTGCCGTTTGGTGCTTGCGTATAAGGCACCAAACGAAAACCCCGCCCAGCGCAATGCCGGACGGGGCAAATGTATGGTTATCAGCCCAACCGCGACGCAACACCTCTCGCCTGTGCTTCGGAGATCTTGCCGTAATGCTCCGCCATTCTCAGGTGGGCGTGTCCCAGCACGGCGGCGACGGCGTCCAACCCCTCCTTGGCCCTCAACTCCAAGGCACGGCCATGCCGGAGCATGTACGGGGTAATGGTGCGCACAGGGTCGAGTCCTTTTTCCTTCCGAGCCTTGTTGGTTGCGGCGATGGCCCGTGTTATCGCCCGAAGGAAGGAACACGCCTCGTAGTGTTCCCCCGGATTCCTTTCCGGCTGTTCCTTGACGTTTGTTCCGCGCCCGTTTCCGCATGAGTCCGGCGTCACCCGTTCCGCGTTGCGGCGCTCCCGCATGGCCTCCATGCTCTCTCGGGGGTCAAACACGTATGCGGTTGCCCCTTTGAGCATGTAGGGGCGCAGAATGGCCTGTGCGGCCTTGCCGAAGAACAACACGCGGGACTTGCCGATGTTGGCGCATTTGTGGCGCTCAAGCACGGCCCTCCATACGTCAGGGTCTTGCCGATCGATGTCCCCCACCCGAAGCATGAGCACCTCCGACGGTCGCGCCCCGCACAGATACAACACCCGTGCCGCGTCGTACACCGGACGGGGAAGGTGTTCCTTTATCGCCTCGATGTCGCTCAGGTCAGCACCCTCTCGCGGTGCCGTCTCCCGCGCCTCGGTGAACCCGCGCCGGAGCGGTTCAAGGCATTCGAGGGCGGCAAGCAGTTCAGGCTTGACCAGTCCCTCAGAGACACCCCACTTCACAATTCTGCGGATGGTGTTGGTCGCCGTGTTGCAGTAGCCCCGCGACCAGTTCATGCGGATCATCTCGTCGCGCACGGTGCGCAGGCTTGCAGGTGTGAATTCGCCAATGGGGGTCGGTCCATACAGGTCCACCCACGGTCGGGCAGACCCGGTGATACGCTCAAGGTTCTTGGGGCTTGCCGCATAGTATCGCTTGGCATACGAGCGGTGACGGGCGACAAGTTCTGTAACGGTCAGCACTTCGGGTGCCGGGGGGAGCGGTTGGCAGTCCCGAGACAACCATTCGCCGACGGCTACCCGGTGACGGCGCTGTGCCTCTGCGCGGTCATTGCCCAAGTAGTGGACAACACCGGACAAACGGCAGTAGTAAAGGGACTTGCCCCTGTGGAAGAGCAGGCTGGGAGTCTTGGGGCGGGTGATTGGGGTCTTGGTCATGGGCGCGGGTTCCTCTCTTTTTGTGTACGGTACACATTTTGGAGGGTTTACCGCGCCGCTCTTCAGGCGGGTAGCGCAGGTCGTAAGTCCTTGCGCTTCAGTGATTTAAAATGGCGGAGACGACGGGACTCGAACCCGCGACCTCCGGCGTGACAGGCCGGCGTTCTAACCAACTGAACTACGTCTCCGCATAACCGGGGACTTGCTCCCCGGAAGGCGGCGGTAATATAGCAAGCGATGGCGGGGTATTTCAAGTTTTGTGCGGCGATTGTGCTGTGATCTGTGCGGCCCCGGCGGTCTGACTGGTCCGTCAAGTCAGACGTGACGGACGAACCCGCGCGGGCGCACCACGCAAGCCCGTTTCATGAACAATGCCGGTGTTTTCGCTCTAGGGCCGAACCACGGCACCATTGGCTTCTATCGCGAGACCGTCTCCGATTTCCCACGACTGGCCCTTGCTGAAGGCCAGGAACTCGTCCTGGTCGAGGGCATAGGCGGGACTGATTTCGATGGGCACGGCGACGTCGCCATGGGGCTTGCGCGGAACGATGCAGCCGGCCTTCTCCAGCCAGCCTCCCCAGAGATTGGCCATGCTCTGGCGCGCCGCAACAACGCTGTTGTCCCCCTCAAACTGCTTGGTGGGCGTATACTCGCCAAGCGGGTGGATCTCGAGCGCAACCGGGGGATGGGTCGCGAAGCGCAGCGCATCGAACACGAATGTCTCGAACTTGTACGCGTTGGGTTTGTCCGGCTTGACCAGTTGTCCGGTGGCGTCGAGGTAGGCAATCTTCTTGTGCGCCAGATGCCAGGGAAACTCGTCAAAGCGGTCATAGGTGCTTTGAACGAAGTCGGTGGACAAAATGTGCATGGCGGGGTTGCCCGCGTAATAGACGACCTGCCCGTTGGCGTCCGTTTCAAGCAGCTGCGGGTAGATGTCCAGCTCGCTGTATTCGATCACGCGGTAGACGCCGTCGCACAGGCAATGCACGCCGACGGCCTCGCGCGGCTCGTGCTTGCGGTGCACCTTGGAGGACATGGCCGCGCCGCGCAGGGCGTGGTAGCCGATGAAGAAGGGATCGGCCACCTTGACGGCCCAGTTGTCCACCTGGAAGTAGCTGAGCATCTCAACGCCGCGCCGGCGCGCGTCTTCAATGACACCGTTCTCTACCATGGCGGGGATGCAGCCGCCGTGGCCGTTGGGGTTCATGGCGAGCCTGCCGGGGGCTTCGAGCATGAAACGGCCCTTCTCGTCCATACAGGGGACCATGCGCTGCTTGAGGAAGGTCACGGCCTGCGGGGAGAGCCCGAAGTAACGGTTGGCCTCGAAGTATTCGCGGGTGGCCGCCTCGTTGGTGTCGCTGACCATGATGTACCAGGGGATAACACAGCCGTAGCGGCGCTCAAGATTGTTGATCTTTTCCGCATGGTACTGGAACAGGGTCTTCTGCGTGATGGGCGCGATGGGATAGCAGCCCTTGGGTCCGGGAAAGCCGAGCCGCGTTCCCTGTCCGCCGGCGACGAGAAAGATGCCCACCCGTCCCTGCCGCAACTGCTCCTCTCCGGCGTCCCATGCCTCCCGCGCGGCGGGGTCCTCCTTTGACGCGATGGGAATCGCGGGCACGGGCGTGATTTCCTTGAACACCTCCGGCGCGGGCTGGTCCAGCACCCATTCGCGCGCGAGCCGGTCCATGAGCGCAAAGCCTATCTGGTCCAGCTGCGCCAGCAGCGCGGCGCGCCCCGCCGCATCCAACTGTCCCCAGAAGGTGAAGACATGTTCCTGTCCGTACTGTGCGGCCAGCGCGCGCAGCGCATTCTCGTCTTTGATCATTACAGAACACTCCTGGACTTGCCGAATCGGTCCCGTTCCTGGCGTTGCTTGAGATTGGGTATGAGTCCGGGCTTGGTGCCCTCGACCAGTTCAAATTTAGACCCGCATCCGTCACAGAAACCGTAGTCGAATCCGGGCTGTTCCAGAGGCTCGTCGCAGCGCGGACATACCGGCTGCACCAGCTTGTAGAGTTGGGCGGCATTTTCAAAGACCTGTCCGCAGCAGGGGCACTTGGCCATCATGCCGGCGCGCCGCCACATTTTCGTGAAGACTTTTTCCGTCTTGCACACAGAGCAGTGGACCTTGCGCGGCGTCAGCGGATACGTGGCCTCCTTGGGCGGGGGCGCCTCCTGGTTGTCTTTGCCTCGTCCAAACAGTGCCATTGCGTGTCTTCCTTACTGTTCCGTCTTCGGGGCGGCGCCGGCGAACGCCCGCACGTCGAACAGTTCCTCAAACGTCTTGTCACCCACGCGGAACCGCACCCTGACCCGCTCGTCATGCCGTCCGGCGGTGAGACCGGGCACGGGCGCAAAAAACAGTTCCATTCCGCCGGATATGTTCCGGCCGGACGCCGTTACTGTACCACCGTCGGCAACGGCGTTTTCAAACACCACGGGCGCCTCGGCGGTGACCTTGACGCGCGCGTCGGCCCCATTGGGCTGAATCACAATCGTGCGCAGATTGGAGGGCATTTCCAGGCTGTAGGGCGCCTCGACCGTGCCGTGCACGGGAACCCGGTGAAAACGGAACCGTTTGAGATCGGTCGAAATGTAGATGCCCAGGTCAAAGGTGCCGGGCGGCATTTCCGGGCCGATGGTGGCGCGGATGACATACTCCGAATGTCCCGGTGTCCTCCACTCGCCCTCGGGCACGGGAATCAACTCCAGGTGCAGTCCTATCGGAACCGGTTCCTTCGTGTCGGGCTGCACGGGGGTCACATCCGTCACCTTCATCGGCGTGTCGATGAGGGTGCGCAGGCGCATCTCCTTCACCGCCGTGGAGCCCTTTGCCACGGTCCCGAAATCCAGCTTGTCCGGTTCGAGGGAGAATTCCGGGTCCACCTTGGCGGAAACGGTCACCTCAAGAGACGGCCGCACCGGGTCGTTGCTGAAAAGGGTGAGCGTCTTCTTCGATTCAAACCCGTAGATGCGCTTGGGTTCGACCTTGATGTTCAGTTCCGCCGAACCGCCTGGGGGAATGGGCAATGCGCCGGCCGCAAAGACCCCGGAAGTGCAGGCGCAACTGGAACGGACCTCGTCGATCTTGAGCGGCCCCCTGCCCCGGTTGTGCACGACGAGTTTGCCGTGCCCCTCACCCGTGTTGGGAATCACGCCCAGGTCCACCTCCGTCGCGTCAACCGCCATGACCGCCACCTGGTCCGGCGCGCTGCCCTCGGGGGGCAGGGCACCCTCCACCGCCTCCCCCCCGCCGGGCCCCGAAGAGCCCATCCAGGTGGCCGCCACGACAAACAGGGTGACCAGCACGATTGCGGCAATGGTGACATGTCCGGCTCTCAGGCGCATAATCACGTTACTCCGGGCGGAATCGGACTCCGAAACGCTCGGCGGCCCTGTCAAGGTCCGCCTCCAGAACGGCATATTTCTCGGGATTCATCTTGTGGTGCAGCTCAAGGCCCAGCAGCATGGCGCCCACCACGGGCTCAAAAAGGGCGCGCACGGGCCGGGCATTGGGGCATAGCCGGTGTATGCGCGTGCTCATGGCGTCCATGAGCACCGGGGAGGTCCCCTTGAACACGCTTCCCGTCATCACCACATCAAAGCTGTCCCGGAACATGTCCAGATGGCGGGCAACGCCGTTGACCATGTCCCCAAGGTACCGTCCGCCCCATTCCAGGATGTCGCACGCGGCCTCGTCGCCGTCAAAGGCGGCGTCGAACACGAGCTTGGCCATGGGCTGAAGCTCATCGTACCACAGCTTGCGCTTGTACATGGTGTAAAAAAGATCGTCAATGTCCCTGCACCCGGCGCGTTCGATGAAAAGCTTCGCCATCTTCGTCTCGCCGATGATGCCGTCGCGGTAGCGCCACACGGCTTTGAGCCCCTCGGTGCCGATGCTCGAACCGCTGACCATGTCGCCGAATTCCTCGCTGATGCCGCCGACGCGGGTGTCGACCCCCGCGCGGTTGACCCCGGCGCAAACGCACCCGGTGCCGCAGGCGATCACGATGCCGAAGGGGTCCTTGGTGCCGCCGCGCAGTCCGCCCATGCTGTCGTTGCGGAAGTTTCGCGGAATGGCGCCGAACATGGGCGTGAAGATTTCGCGTTCCAGGTCCGTGTAATTCTCGGGAAGGTCGGCGCCGGCGATGCCCATGCCGATGCCGTCAATCTGGGCGAGCGAGAGCCCGGCGGTCTCAAGCGCGCCGTTGACCGCCTTTTCTATTTCCTTGTAGGCCGCCTCGTAGCCAAAGCACTCGTAGTTGCCCGCGCCGGCCTTTCCAAAGCCGAGCACGCGCCCCTCCTCGTCGCCAATGAGCACATGGGTTTTCGTGCCGCCCGCGTCCACACCAAGATAATGCTGCATGAGTACCGGTCCTTCCTGCTCCACCGCGCCTCCCGGGGAAGCGGAGCCGCGTGTTCTCTGACTCGTGACTGTTTAGCCGATTGGCGTGGGCTGCTTGGTTCTTCTCTTAATCTTGCTCTTGCT
>CAIJOU010000339.1 GCA_903822375.1 Candidatus Hydrogenedentota bacterium | reverse complement strand
GCCGCACCGACCCGCGAAAGACCTGCCGCTGCTCGACAGGCGAGGTGCAGCGGTACATGGGCCGCATTTCCGGTCCGCTGTTGGACCGCATCGATCTGCATGTCGACGTGCCCGCGCTCTCCTTTGAGGAGATGACCGACGGCGCGAAATCGGTCATGGAAATGGCGCTGCGCCAGCTCGCGCTCAGTGCGCGCGCCTACGACAAGGTACTGCGGGTTTCGCGCACACTGGCGGACCTGGAAGGCGCGGACACCATCGCCGAGAACCACGTCACCGAGGCGGTGCAGTACCGTTCGCTGGACCGCGAGATGTTTGGCACGGCGTGAAGGACAAGATAATCCCGTGCGCCGCGCCCAATGTAGAAGAGGCTTCCAGCCTCTTTCTTTCTCAGCCTCCTGCGTGCAGGAACGTACTGGGAAGGCGGCAGGATGCCGCGTCTACCATGCGGCGTTTTCCTGGTCCTCTTGGGCAGGATGGTCAATGAAACGGGGTTCTCCCCCCATGAGGTCTGTCATGAGAATGTCCGTATTGCTCCGCTTGTTTCTTCCGGCCGCCACAACGGCGCTTTGCTGCGCTGGCACCTTTGCCCAGCCCCCTGCGACACCCTTCGCCAACACCGTTGCGCCGTGGTACATGGGCGACAGTAAAGACGCTGCGGGAGCAAACAGCGAATTGAAACCCGCCGTGGACGTGTCGTTGGGCGTTGAACTTGCGGGCGATGACCTTGCCGCCTCGCTAAAGCGCGGCGGCGACGGCAAAGTGGCGGAGTTCCGTGGTGGATATCTGGATGCGGGCCAGGGCGCGGACGACGAACTGAACCTATCCGGCACGGCGATGAGCATGTGCGTGCGGCTGCGACTGGCGGAAGGGACCACGGACACGCCCATCTTCTCCAAGCACGGCGGACACGACAAGCTGGTCTATAACCTGTTCTGCACCAAGCTCGGCGGTGAGACGTCGCTCGGCTTTGAACTGGGCACGGACTACAAGGACCAACCGCTGCGTGTGAGCGTGCCGCTTAAGATAGTCGGAGCCGTCGACTGGCACGATGTCATCGTCCGTTTCACGGGACCAAAATTGGAGTTGTTCGTGGACGGCGTGCTGGTGGATGAAGAATGGCCCATCGGCAAACTGCGCCTGGGCAACAGTACCCCGTGCCTCATCGGTGCGGAGTCTGCCAATGGCCACGTGAAGTGCGGGTTCCGTGGCGCCATCGACCATGCGGCGCTGTGGAACCGGGCGCTCACGAACGACGAAGTCGTCTTTCTCAGCGGTGGAGCCGACGAGGTGGCCCGGCGGGACGCCCAAATACTCGGCCCGGAGAATCCGTGCATGCAGTATTGGAAGCCCCGCGGATACAACACCAGCCTGGGCGACTGCATGCCGTTCTTCCATGACGGCCGTTTCCATCTCTTCTACCTCTTCGATCGGCGGCACCACGGCAGCAAGTGGGGTTTGGGCGCGCATCAATGGGCGCACGCGTCCAGCACCGACCTGGCGCATTGGGAACAGCATCCCATGGCCATCCCCATCACTGAACAGTGGGAGGGCTCCATCTGCACCGGTTCCGTTTTCTTCCATGACGGCGTCTACTACGCCCATTACGCCACGCGCATGCCCGACGGCAAGCAGCATCTGGCGCATGCCACCAGCACCGACGGTATTCACTTCGACAAGCTGCCGCCCAACCCGCTGGCCTCGCCGCAAGCCGGCTATGACCCGACGCATTATCGCGACCCGTTGGTCTTCGAGGAGAACGGCCTTTTCCACATGCTGGTGACGGCACGATTCACCGACAAGCGCGACGGCTGCGTCGCGCAACTGCTTTCGAAAGACCTGAAGACCTGGGACCTGGCCGAACCCTTTATCATCCCCGGCCGGGTCACGGACTGTCCGGACTATTTCGAGTGGAACGGTTACCATTACCTGTTTGCAGAGTTCGTCTATTGGATGTCGCGGGAACCGCTGGGTCCCTGGACGAGTCCCGCCATGGACCGGCTCGATGTTCTGTACGTGCCCAAGACGGCGGCATTCACGGGCAACCGCCGCATCTATGTGTCCTGGCTGCCCGACGGCGGCTGGGCGGGCAATGCCGTGTTCCGCGAACTCATCCAGCATGAGGACGGCACGCTGGGAACCAAATTCGTGCCCGAGATGATGCCAAAATGCGGCGGGGCGCTGGACCTTGCGTCCATGACGGCAAAGCCGGGTGCCAACGTTGAAAGAGACTCCATTCGGGCACCGCATGACATGTACCTGACCACGCAGGTCACGCCCGGGTCGAAGGGAACGAGATTTGGCTTGTCCCTCCATGCCGATGCCGACAAGGGCAAAGGGTGCGGACTGTGGTTCGACCCGGCCAAACAGCGGGTGGAGTTTCACGCGGACGACAGTGACGCGGGAAAAACGAAAGAGACCAATTGCGCCATCGACCGCGTGGAGGGGCTGGACCGTCCGTTCACGCTGGAGATTGTCGTCAAGGATGACATCATCGACGTGTGCATCGACCACCGCCGAACCATCATCACGCGCTACAAGGGGGACGGGGAGGATCTGCTCTTCCTGACAGGGGACAGCGGGACCCTATTCGACAAGCTCGGAATTCGAACTCTTGAGAAGGGTGTCTGAGGTCCTGACAAACCTGAACAAAGCAGGTGATGTCCGGGCTCTTGGGTCCAAGAGTAAGGACGGAAGGGACTCAAGGGACGGAAAGGACGAATCTGGCCTTCTCCATTATGGTCAGGGCTGGCGGAGTCCTTTGGGTCCTTTGAGTCCTTCCCGTCCTTTGCTTGGAGGAAACGGTGTGCTCCAAAAGCACGCCGCGCGCCCCGGCGTGAACCGGGACGCGCGGCGAAAAAAACGGGTCGCGGGGAATTAGACGCCCTTGAGTTCGACGGTGGCGCCGGCGGCTTCGAGGGCCGCTTTGAACTTATTGGCATCGTCCTTGGACATGCCTTCCTTGACCGTGCAGGGAGCCTTGTCGACGAGGTCCTTGGCTTCTTTCAGGCCCAGGCCGGCGACGTCCTTGACGACCTTGATGACGCCGATCTTCTGGGCGCCGAAGTCCTTCAGGATCACGTTGAACTCGGTCGGCTCTTCCACTTCCACGGCGGCGGCGGCGACCGGGGCGGCAGCCATCATCGGGGCGGCGGCGGTGACGCCGAACTTCTCTTCAAGGGCCTTTACGAGCTCGCTGAGCTCGAGAACGGTCAGATTCGCGACACTTTCGATAATCGCATCAAGCTTCTCGGACATGGTTTGTTTAACCTCCGTGCGCCGCGTGCGGCGCGTGTCATTTCATTCTTGGTTTGCTGTTTCTTTGAGCGCGGTCCTAGGCGGCCTGCGTCTCCTCTTTCTGCTTGCGGATCTGGTCAAGCGCGTTGACCAGGTTGCGCGGCAGCGCGCCGAGCACGCCGACCGCATTGCGAAGCGGCATTGCGATGGTGCCGACGACCTGCGCGATGAGCACATCGCGCGGCGGAAGGCTGGCAAGCGCGTCGAGCTGCGCGGCCGAAACCGGCTGGCCCTCGAGCACGCCGCCCTGCATCAGCACAAACGGAACTTCTTTGCCGAAATCCTTCAGGACCTTCGCTGGTGCGACGGGGTCCTTCGAGAACGCCCACGCCGTGGGGCCCTCCATGAAATCAGCGGCCTTTCCCATGCCGAGCTCGTTCAGGGCGCGGCGGGCGAGCGTGTTCTTGTACACCTTGAACTCGACCCCGCTTTCACGTAGCTTCGTGCGCAGGTTGGTGGCCTGGAAGACGTTCATCCCCACATACTTCGTGGCGATGGCAATCTGGCAGGTGGTGAGCCGTTCCTTCATCTCGGCAACGGCCTCAATCTTTTCCTTGGTTGGCAAGTGCGTTCACCTCCTCTCGAAGTGGAATACCGCGGTTTCGCGCGGCCCGACCCCGCCGTGGCGGGTGCCGGAAAACAAAAATCCCATGCCGTCCAAGACAGCACGGGACATCACCGTTTTAAGGATGGCGCGCACCCCGGGGGGGCCGCTCTGTCCGCGTTCTCGGCAGGATATTAAGGCCCAACGGGCCACCGGCTGTCTACGACGCGTGTCCGGAGTTGCCCCCGAACGTGGCAAACTATAGCAAAGACGGCCGCTCCGGTGCAAACGCACGAATCTTCAAGTCAACGGATGGAAGGTGAACCATGCTGCTCTGGCTGCTGTTCCCCGATTTGTCAGGTGACGCGGCCCGTATCGCAGCCGTCGCCTGCCGCGGGAACACCGTGGACCAACGCCCTCAAAATGATGCTGCAGAAAAAGGGTCCATGCGTCCGTGTCACTGCCAAGAAAGTTCTGAACATCGTTCCACAATGTCTTTCGCCGCACCCTCAGACCACGCCATAACCAAGTGAATGCGCGGTTTGGGGGTGCTCTTCCGAAACGGGCACCTGCAGGGAGCCCCCCAAAGCTCGAACTGTGTTCGTGCCTGAGGCTGCCACGAAGAGGCGCAATGCTCAATCCTTTTTCTAGGACAAATCGCCCCATTGGCGGTCTGGACCCGCAAGGAAAGCGCCTTCCCCGTTTACGACGAAACCCGTAAATCGTAAGCTACGGCCGGGTTCCGGCGCCCGGTTCCGATGTCCGGTTGCGGCAGGGGGCCGAAATTTGCTATGCTTGCAGGCCGCATCCCCGGGGACGTTCAGCCGGTTCATGTGAACCGGTGCGCAACCCATTGCCGTTTCGCGATTTGCGACCGGCGGCGGGATGTGATGTTTTGTGGTGCCGGTGTGCGGATTCAGGGAATAACGCGGCGTGGAACGTACCTTTGTCATGATAAAGCCCGACGGCGTTGGGCGTGGCCTGATTGGCGAGTGCATCGCGCGCTTTGAGCGGCGCGGGCTTAAGCTGGCCGGTCTCAAAATGCAGGTGCTGACCCGCGCCATGGCCGAAAAGCACTACGAGGAACACGTTGGCAAGCCGTTCTTTGAGGAACTGGTGGCCTTTGTGACCTCCGGACCGACGGTCCAGATGGTGTGGCAGGGCAAGGATGCCGTGGCGCAGGTGCGCAAGATGAACGGTGCCACGAACTGTGTGAATGCGGACGTGGGCACCATTCGCGGTGATTTTGGCCTGAGCCAGCAGAAGAACCTGATTCATGCGTCGGACGCGCCCGAAACGGCCGTTCGCGAGATTGCGCTGTATTTCCGGTCCGAGGAATTGCTCGATTACACGCTGCCCTTTGAGGAGTGGCGTCGCTAGCGCGCAGGTCCCCGCGCGGGATAGATTTATGTAAGTTTCAGGACCGAGGAAACCAACTCGAGGAGACATTCGGTGGCAGGCGGAAGAAAAGTTCGCAAAGCGAAGATCAACAAGCACAAACGTAAAAAACGCGCACGGGCGAACCGGCACAAAAACAAGTAACCGGAGTCGCTGGGCGACGTTATTCCGCTGCGCCCCCATGCCCGCAGGTCCGTATCCATTGTGATGCGGGGCGGGTGGGGGCGCGGCGGGGATATTTGCGTCATACCCCAAGGAGCAGCGGTCATGGCCGACGAACCCAAGATCTTCATCGATGAAGACTGGAAGGCCCGCGCCCAGCGGGAAAAGGAAGAACTGCAGAAGCGCGTGGAGGCGGAAGCTGCCGCGCGCACCGCGGTTCCTGCCGTGCCGGCGATCCCAGATGCCGCCGGTGAGGCGGTTCCCGCCGAACCGGGCTTCGACGCCCCCGCTCCGAACGAGGAGGACATGGGCGAGGAAGAGGCTTATGAGGCCAACTTCGACGCGTTGCTCAGCAGTCTGGCCACCCAGACCATGTTTGCCCTGGGTGTGGTCCCGCAGCAGGACGGCGGGCAGGTGATGATCAACCTCGATCAGGCCAAGTTCACCATCGACATCCTGGCCATGCTTCACGAGAAGACCAAGGGCAATCTCACCGCCGAGGAACAGGCCGCTCTGGACGGCACCCTCGCGGAGTTGCAGCGCCTGTTCGTGGCGCGCGTGCGCCAGTTCGAAGAGCAGGCCATGCGCCAGGCGGGCATCGACCGCAACAACCTCCGCACCCAGTAATGTGACTGCCCGCCAGGGGTAGAATGATTGACTGGTTGCCGCCCATGGCGGTAGACTCATTCCGTGGTTTTTCGACAAGGGTTTACTATGTCTTTCCATGCCACTCGGTGGTGCCGGTTGACGGTCGATGGGAGAAATGACTGATGCGTTCAATTAAACTGTTCTGGACTCTGGCCGCAGTCGCCGCACTTGTGTGCATGACCTGCACCGCGTTCAGCGCGGAAAATGCCGCCGCGCCGCCCGCCCCCGCGGCGGTGGAGGCCGCCCCCGCCGCCACGGACGTCGCACCCTCCGACGCGGCCGACACGGCCAGCCTCAAGGAGCAGATCTCCGCCAGCCTGATCGATCTGAGCGCCCTGCAAAAGGCGGCCGAGGAGCAGTTGAACCGCACCCAGGTGCGGATGGGCCTCGACGACGTCGTGCAGATGGCGCTTAAGCAGAATCCCGACATCATTATCGCCTCGATGGAACCGGGCAAGTCCGACGCGGACATCTACACCGCCAGCGGCCTGTTTGACCCGATGGTGCAGTTGTCATTGAAGCGCTCCCGCGCGCTGGTTGGCACAAACTCCCAG
Source organism: Candidatus Hydrogenedentota bacterium (assembly GCA_903822375.1). Classification (GTDB taxonomy): domain Bacteria; phylum Hydrogenedentota; class Hydrogenedentia; order Hydrogenedentales; family CAITNO01; genus CAITNO01. The sequence continues at coordinate 1,516 of CAIJOU010000339.1, read as the reverse complement.
ATAAGGGCCCTGACGGGCGTGGACACTATCGGGACAACGTCCGACGAGCGCATGGTGGGCGTCGGCGGCAAGATGGTTTACGGCACCCAGTACGGAGTGCAGGGAACCTGGGGCGACGAGGAAAGCTCCTACGGCAGGGTAGGCAGGCAGTATGAGTCCATGCTCGGCCTGACCCTTACCCAGCCGATTCTGCGGGGCTTCGGGAAGAAGTACAACACCGTGCGCATCGCGCAGGCCAAGAACATGCGCACCATGACCGGCGCGCAGGTCAAGCTCACGATGCTCAAGACCGTGGGCGACGTCATCAAGTCCTATTGGAATCTCGTCTACACGGTGGAGAGCGTGAAGGTTGCGCAGGAATCGCTGCACAACGCCGAACGCCTCCTGCAGATCAACGAGACCCGGCGCAAGATCGGCACCGCCGCCGACATCGAGGTCCTGCAGGCCAAGGCCGGCGTGGCCGTGCGCCAGTCCGAATGGATTGCCGCGAACACCCAGTCCACTGATGCAGGCGACCTGCTCAAGCAGCAACTGTTCATGCGCGACGGTGAGTTGTTCTCCAAATCGATCATTGTCCCGACAGACCGGCCCAACCCCAGCAACGCCGGCCTGTTTGACTTCACCAATTTCGATGCAAGCCTCGACGCCAGCGTGAAACGCTCGCTGGCGAACCGCCCTGAAATCACCATGTCGGACATGGAGCTTGCCAACGCCCAGCTTGAGGTGTACAAGTCCCGCAACGAGATGCTGCCGCAGTTCGATGTCGTGGGCGCCTACGGTCAGGGCGGGCGCGACGACACCCTGGGCAAGGCGCTGCAGGGCATCTGGAGCAAGCAGAATTTCAGCTACAGCATCGGCGTGCAGGGTGCCGTGGCCATCAACAACCGGGCCGCGCGCGGCGCCAACACGCGTGCGCGAATCACCGAGCGCCAGTCGGAAGAGCGCCGCAAGCAGACCGAAATCGCGCTGCAGACCGCCGTGCACGTCGCCGCGCGCAACGTCAAGGCCAACCAAATCCTTGTGGAGAGCACCCGCCAGGCGGTGCGCCTGCAGGAGGCGAATGTGACCGCGGAAGAAAAGCGGCTGCGCCTCGGCGTCAGCACCAGCTTCCAGGTATTGCGCATCCAGCAGGACCTGACCACCGCGCGGCTCCAGGAGTTGCAGACGCTCATCTCCTACGAGAAGGCGCTGGTTGACCTTCAGATTGCCGAGGGCAGCCTGCTCGACAACCTGGGCATCAAACTGGACATCACGGACACCGAGACGCCCATGCCCTACTGGGAAAGCATCAAGCCCCGCTGGGAGTAGGCAAAAAGAACAGTTGTTTGCCGTCCTGCCGGATTGTTTTGCCCCCGAAGGGGGCCAACAACAGTAGCCACGGGTGGAGCGAAGCGGAACCCGTGGACCAAGGAGTGGATGGGGCGTCCCCGAAGGGGGCAAACAGGGCCTTGGCGCATGGTCCAACCCAGGTTCGCCCCCTTCGGGGACGTAACAATTTCTTGCCGTTGACCACGGG
>CAIJOU010000338.1 GCA_903822375.1 Candidatus Hydrogenedentota bacterium | reverse complement strand
CGGGCGCCGCGCGACTCGCGCGCGTCCAAAATCGGGTTTGAGTTCCAGATCATGGGCGACAGCGACATCAAGGCGGTTACGGACACTTCGACGGGTTCCATCTACGAGGTGGTCGCTCCAAAATGCATTGCCAACAAGAAAGAGGGCGAGTGGAACACGACTGAGCTGGTGCTGGACGGGTCGCACTACAAGGCGACGCTCAACGGCAAAGTGGTGCAGGACATTGATTTCAGCAAGCACGACGTGATGAAGGAGCGCCTGAAGAAGGGGTTCATCTGCCTGACCGACCACGCCAACTGGGTGTCTTACCGCAATCTGCGCCTGAAGAAACTGTAGGCTCAACGTCCGGGAGTATCGCCGCATGACAGGACCCCTTCGCGCGCCGCGCGCCAATGCATGGTGTCTGGCTGTTCTTTGCCTGATTGTGCTTGCCGGGTGTTCCGCCTTTGCCAAGGGCGCCGTGCCCGGCGAGTCGGGTTTCGACGGCGCGGTCACGGTGGTTTCGGAAAAGGAGGACGGCGGCTGCGGCGTCGTGACGGTGCGCGTGCCCTACCTGGGCGTGCAGGGCGACGCCAAAACCGGTCTCGCGCGGGTGGTGTTTTCCAGGGATGCGGTAAAGCCCGGCGTCAAGAAGCCCGCCTTCTGCCATGTCCATTACGAAAAGGACGTGGGCGGCGCCAAGCACTGGGCGGAAAAGGGGTGGGTGGTGTTCACCGCCGCCTACACGGGGGCGGACGGCGAGTCGCCGATTGATGCTGCGGTGGGCAACGGCAACAATCTGGCGCGCGCCGTCATCGAGTGGGCGCGGCGGGTGCCCTTTGTGGACCGTTCGCGGCTGCACATCGACGGCGGCAGCCAGGGCGGGTATATGGCGCTGGAAATGAGCGCGGAAATGTTCCCCGTCACCTCCACCACCGCCGATGTGCCGGTGGTTAACTGGGACTACAACCTGAACTACATCATGAAGAACGGCGCGCTCGCGGGCTACCCGGACAAACCGGCGGTCATCGCGGGACCGATGCCCGTGCTGGGCTCGGTTGCGGAACTGGCCGACATGAGCTTCAAGTACTTCACGAAGGATTTCGCCGACGAGACCTGGTACCGGCTCAGCCCGCTGTCCTGCACGGACCGCATCACCAACCCCGTACTGGTGGCCTGCGCCACCGGCGACATGCTGGTGCCGATGGAGGCGATGACGCGCACCACGCTCCGCCCGGTGGACCCGGAGAAGTTTCCGGCGGGCTACACCCGCGACTTCGACGCGCTCACGCTGAACGAGCATGCACGCAGGGTGTTCGAGGACGTGCTGCCCAAGGATCAGGTGTTCATCCACGTGCAGCCCAAACAGGAGGGTTCGTACGTCATCACCGGCGAGATGGTGCTGGACCCGAAGAAGCAGCCCAAGGACAAGCCCAAAGACCTGGACCGGCCGTTCAGCAAGGACAAACAGTGGTCGCTGTTCTACATGGATGAGGGCGGGGCGCTGCCCTCCGCGGGCCACACCTCCTGGTGCTGGAACACGGGCTCGGACAAGTTTGTACGGTACTTCCGCGACCAGAAACCCGCCGTGTCCATTCTGAATGCGGCGAAGCTGAAGCGCATCATGGAACGCCACGCGGGGCAGTTGAGCGACCTGCCGATGCTGAACGACGGCAGGCCCGCCAACCGGCTCAATTATGCCGCGGCGGAAAAACGGGACGTGGAGACGGCGCTGCGCGATTATGCGGCGTTCGGTCCCGAATACGCGGAGAACCTGAAGACCCTCTACGCGGCGTGCCCGGTGAAACCCTTTGGCGAAACGCTGCCCGAAAGCGTGCTTCATTGACTCGGAGATCAAACCGATTTAGGCGGTATGCGCGGAAGAGGATGCTGTTGCTATACAGATCACCGACAGCCTCCAAAAGCCCCGTGATTGCGAACCTCAGACAGCCAGCGGCGGCGATTCGCGGCAGAGAGCCGCAGGGGGACAGGCACCCATTTCCGCTCATGGCCAGGGAAAGACAGCACAAGACCGCACCGGAAATGGGTGCCTGTACCCGAGCCACCACCGCCTGGGTCTACGCGAGCCCGGGTACAGCCACCATTTCCAACACACGGACTTGGTCGAATAGATCGTGCCACTGGTTGGAAATGGTGGCAGTCCCCCTGCGGGGGATTGCTTCGCTTCGCGCGCAAAGACGGGGGTCATGGAGACGGCGCCATGCGTGAGACGGAAGCGATTCGCAAGCGCCTGCTCGACTGGTTTGGCGAGGAGGCACGCGATTTGCCGTTCCGCCGCACGCGCGACCCCTACCTGATTTGGCTTTCCGAGATCATCCTGCAGCAGACCCGCGTCGATCAGGGGCTGCCCTATTACGAGCGCTTTGTGGCCGCCTTTCCGACGGTGAAGGCGCTGGCCGACGCGCCGGAGGAGGCGGTGCTCAAACTATGGGAGGGACTGGGCTACTACACCCGTGCCCGCAACCTCCACGCCGCCGCAAGGGAAATCCGGGACCGGCACGACGGCAAGCTGCCCGATACGGCAAGGATGCTGCAAATGCTGCCCGGCGTGGGCCGCTACACGGCCGGGGCCGTGGCCAGCATCGCCTTCGGCGAGCGTGTGCCCGTGGTCGACGGCAACGTGAAGCGCGTGCTCGCGCGGCTGCGGCACATTGCCGACCCCGTGGACGATCCCGCCGTCGAGGAGGACCTCTGGGCGATTGCCGAGCAGTTGGTGCCCGCGCGCAATCCGGGCGAGTTCAATCAGGCCATGATGGAACTGGGCGCGCGCGTGTGCACGCCGCGGCAGCCCCGCTGCGACGCGTGTCCCCTGGCGGAGATGTGCGCCGCCCGCGCCGCAGGCGTGGCCGAGTCGCTGCCGGTGAAGCGCGCCAAGAAGGAGGTGCCCCACCGGGAGATGGTGACGGCCGTGATTCAGCGCGACGACGGGGCCTACCTCATCGGACGCCGTCCGCCCGAAGGGATGCTGGGCGGGCTGTGGGAGTTTCCGGGCGGCGCCCTGGCCCCTCGGGAGACGCACCAGAAGGCATTGCGCCGCGTGTGCGCGGAAGTGCTGGGCGTGACGGTGCGAGTCGGCGGGCGGGTGGCCTGCGTGCGCCACGCTTACACCCATTTCAAGGTCACGCTCAACGTGTTCCGTTGTTGCATCGAGGAGGGCGAGCCCCAAGCCAAAGAACACACCGAACTGCGCTGGATATCGCCTCAAGATTTCGGCACGGTCCCCTTTCCAAAGGGCAACCACAAGTTCCTGCCGTTGCTCGCACCAGAGGACGAGCTCGACCTGTTTGGTATGATGGAGGATTAACGATCAGGTCCCCCATCGAGGGGGCTTGTCCCGCCGAAGCCTCCAGGCGAAGGCGGATGGCCCGAAGGGCCGGTCAGTCCATGTGCCTCGCACTGAAGAGCCCGGAGGTGCCTTCCACTTTCTGCATCTCCGCGACGCACTGCACCTGGCCGAAGTCGGCGCAGACGCCAACGCGTGTGCTCATCAGGACATCGCTCTTTGGCAGACGGCTGTGTTTGGGCATGCCCGTCCGGTACTCGCCGCGGATGCGCATCTCGCCGCTCACGGTCAGCGTAAAGGGCAGGTCCTCGCCGGGGCGTGTGCTCTTCACTTCCAGCGACCGGGCGTAATCGGCGGCGGCTTTGTTGATTGCGCTGTGCAGTGTCGCCGGTGCTTTACTCTCGTCTTTGTCGGTTCTGGCCGCCGGAAGCGTCTGTTCCGGTGCCGCACTTTCCTGGATCTCCGCGTCCGCTTGCGGCGGGGCAGCCATGGCGGCGGGTTTGGCGGCACTCCTCGCCGCCGCGGGTCTGTCCCGGTCCTTCTTGACCGGTTTGGTTTCGGCGGCGGCGGTCTTCTCCACGGCCTTGGCTTCCGTCACGGCGGCCGCATCAGCTGTCGGTATTTCGCGTTGTGGAGGGGCCCACGTCTCAACGTTCTGCAGTTCGGCAACCGCAGTGGGAATGTCCGTTTTCACCGGGTTCGATTGTTCCATTGCCAAGAGGACGCGGGATTCGGGTGCGGCGGCAAGCGCTGCGACCGGGGGTGCCGGCTGAACCGCAAGGACGGCCTCCTCCGCGCCGGTCAACGCCGTGACGGTCAGCAGCATAACCACGAGCAGTGCGGGCAGCGTGCCTTTTCGGGCGCTGCGGTCGAACGAGGTAATCATCTCGATTCTCCTTTCGATACTTGACGTTCCCTCCAGCACGCCGACGAGTCCGGGGCTGCTGAAGGGCGTGGAGGCCGCGCGAAACTGGTCCAGCAGTGCGTGGCCGTAGGCGCGGCGGTCTTTCGGCGTCAGCAGGGACAGCACACGGGCGTCGCAGGCCAGTTCGCGGTCTTCGGTGCAGCGCCGCTTGGCCCACCAGAGCACCGGATTGAACCAGTGCAGGGAGAGCAGCAGGTAGGCGAGCCAGCCGGTCAGAACATCCTGACGCCGGATGTGGGCGAGTTCATGCAGCAGCACGTAACGGAGTTGGGCACGTGCTTCCGGCGCGAGCAGGGGGACGGGCACGAGCAGCCGGGGCCAGAGAAAGCCCAACAGCGCGGGGACGCTGGCTTCGGGACCGGACAGGATGGGGACCTGTCGGCGAATCCCCATTTGGCAGCAGCATTCCTCCAGCAGGGAAAGCACTTCGGGGTCTGTGACCTGCGTGCGCTGCTTTGCCTGTTTATGCAGACGAAATGCCTGCAGGAGGGCCATGGCAAGGGTTAGGACCGCCCCGCAGCACCAGATTCCGATGGCCCATTCCAGCGCGGAAATGCCGGGCTTGCCGGCAACCAGCGTCGGCAGGGCGGCCTCACCCAATGCGGGCGGCAGCACGGCGGGCGCAAGAACTGCCTGGTGCAGCGCGGACCATGCATTGCGCAGCACGGAGAAGAGACTGAGGGACGTGGGCACGGACCACAGCAGCAGCAACCGGACCAGCAGCAGGCTCCAGAGCGCATGCCGCCATCCGGGACTCAGATATGCGCGCAGCAAACGCTGCAGCGCAACGATGATAAGAGCCAGAAGCGCGGCCTGCCCCGACACGGTCAGGATGCGCAGGAAGAGGTCGTGAGAGGCCTGACTAACGTCCATCATCTTCAGTCTCCCGGGCCGTCTTACGGTCCAGCATTGCCCGAAGGGCGGCGATGTCTTCCGAACTCAGATGCTCATGTTCGATGAAATGCGCCAGCATGGGCTGGGCCATGCCCGCAAAGCAACGCTCCAGAAAAGTCCGGCTCTCATCGCGCACGCACTGCTCTTCCGTGACGATGGGCGAAAAGCGTAGCGCGCCGCCGCGCTTTTCTCGGCAGAGGGCGCCCTTGGCCACCAACCGGCCCAGCAGGGTGCGAATCGTTTTGGGGTGCCAGTCGGATTGTCCCTCCAGCGCCTCGACCACCTCAATCGCCGAAAGCGGCGCCTCCCGCCACAGGACCTGCATGATGGTCCATTCCGCCGCGGAGATGCTGGGTACGCTTGTCATTTGCCTTTTCTCCTTTCGCTCGTCTTACATCTGTGCGACATTATCGCACAAGTGTAATCCAAAGTCAAGGGGGTTGTTTTGGGGGAAATCGATGGGAGGTATGGGAAGTATGCGAGTTATGGGAGAAGGGAGCAGGGGAGGCTTGGGGCGGGTAGTCCCCCGGGCTATTTCAGCCGCATGCACCAGGCACGGTGGTTCTCGCCGCAGGGCTCGGCATCGGGGTCGCGCAGGGCGCATTCGGGTCCGGCCATGGGGCACCGTGGATGAAAGCGGCATCCGGAGGGCGGGTCGATGGGCGAGGGCGGTTCGCCGGGCAGGGGTATGCGCGGTCGGGTGCGTTCCCGGCGCGGGTCAGGCGTCATGGCGGCGCTGAGCAGGGCCTGTGTATAGGGATGGCGCGGCTGGGCGAACACCGCCTCCGCCGGGCCCTCCTCCACGATGCGGCCCAGATACATGACGGCAATGCGGCGGGACAGATGGCGCACGACGGACAGGTCGTGCGAGATGAACATCATTGCGAGACCCATCTCCGCCTGCAAATCGTGCAACAGATTGATGATTTGGGCCTGCACGGAAACATCCAGCGCGGAAACCGGCTCGTCGGCAACCACAAGGCGCGGTTCGGTGGCCAGGGCGCGGGCAATGGCAATGCGCTGGCGCTGTCCGCCGGAGAACTCGTGGGGGTACTTGCGCATGGCGCGGCGGGCGAGCCCCACACGCTCCATGAGCCGGGCCACCACCGCGGGCACTTCGGCGCGCGGCACAATGCCGTGCACCAGCATGGGCTCGGCCAGCGCGTCGGCCACGGTCATGCGGGGGTTGAGCGAGGCGTAGGGGTCCTGGAAAATCATCTGCATCCTGGGCCGCATCCGGCGCAGTTCACGCGCGCCCAGTCCCGGCAGCGAACGGCCCTCAAAGAGCAGCTCCCCCGAAACGGGCTTCTCCAGCAAAACCAAGGCGCGCGCGAGGGTGGACTTGCCGCAGCCCGATTCTCCCACCAACCCCAGCGTTTCACCCGCGTCCACGTGGAGGCTGACGCCGTCCACGGCGCGGACCATGCCCTTCCTGGCACTGAGGCCGTGGCCGCGCCGGACCGGATACCAGACGCGCAGGTCCCTGACCTCGAGCAGCGGTCCGCCCATCACCATTCCCCCGCCTGGGCGCGGATGCACGCGGTGGCGTGTTCCGGCTCGGTTTCAACCAGCGGGCACTCAGCGGTACTGCAGCGGTCCACGGCATGGGGGCAGCGCGGCGCAAAGGAACACCCCTTTCGCTCGCCAAGGAGGTCGGGCGGCATGCCGGGAATCGCCCGGAGCGGCGCGCCGGCCGGGGCGGTCGATGGAAGCGATTGCATGAGCGCCTCCGTGTAGGGATGGCGCGGGCGGTCGAAGAGCGCCTCGGTCCGCGCCGACTCCACGATGCGGCCGGCATACATGACGGCCACATGGTCACAGGCGCGGGCAACAACGCCCAGGTCATGGGTGATCAGCACCACCGCCATGCCCCGGTCGCGCTGCAGCGCCGCGATCAGGTCGAGAATCTGTGCCTGCACCGTCACGTCAAGCGCCGTGGTGGGCTCGTCCGCAATGAGCAGCGCCGGATTCGTGGTCAGCGCCATGGCAATCATCACGCGCTGGCGCATGCCGCCGGAAAAGGCATGGGGATAGAGGTCCATGCGCTGTTCCGCGTCCTGAATGCCGACGGCGCGCAGCGCATCCAGCACGCGCACCCGGGCCGCCGCGCGCGAAAGACCCTCGTGCACCGTCAATGGCTCGGCGACCTGTGCGGCCACGGTCATGTAGGGGTTCAGCGCCGTCATGGGGTCTTGAAACACCATGGCGATGCGCCGTCCGCGCAAATCCCGCAACTCGCGGGGGGGCATTTGAAGCAGGTCACGCCCCTCGAAAAGCGCCCGGCCGCTCTCAATGCGTCCCGGCGGCGAGGGAACCAGCCCGAGCAGGGAATAGAAGGTGACGGACTTGCCGCTGCCAGACTCGCCGACCACCCCGAGCATCTCCCCCGCCTCGACGGCAAACGACACCCCGTCCACCGCGCGCACAACGCCTTCGCGCGTGTGAAACCAGGTTCGCAGGTCGCTCACTTCCAGCAGTGCCATCGGGCCTCTTTTTCCACCCTCCGCCCGCCGCATCCTAACCGTCTCCGGGCGGCCGACGCAAGGCGCGAACACTCCGTGGGTTTGACCCGAAAGGGCGTGGTGCGCTAATGTTCGGAAGCGGGCGGAGGCTTGGAGGGTGGCCGAGGGCGCGCGCATCCGCAAACCCGGATACAGGAGCAGCCATGAATGATTGGTACAAGGGCGCGGCACAGGCGCTGATCAAGAACCTCTGGTTGATCATCATCGT